>CAXTNS010000255.1:0-9101 GCA_964245465.1 uncultured Thermoanaerobaculia bacterium | reverse complement strand
GGGTAGACGAAGTTGGCGGTGCACTGGGAGCCCTCGGTGAGGGTCTGCACGCCGGGGTGGATGGTGGCGGGCGCCGCGGACGCGGGGATGGACGCGATCGCGCCACCCACGGCGAGGGCGGCCAGGGACTCAGGCTCACCCTTCGAAGTCAAGGTCAGGATCTTGACGCCCTTGCCCCGAGGGAGCAGCGGCAGGTCTTTTATGGGAAAGATCAGCAGGCGGCCGGCGTCGCTCGCGGCGGCCAGGAACTCGGCCTCCAGATCGCGGACCCGGATCGGTGGCAGGACCTTACCACCTTCCGGCACGGTCACCACGGCCTTGCCCGCCCGCTGGCGCGTCTGGAGGTCGCCCAGCTTGGCGATGAAGCCATAGCCGGCACTGGTCGCCAGCAGATAAAGGTCTTCGTCGCCGCCGATCATGACGCCCACGAACGTCGCGCCCGGCGGTGGCTGGACGTTGCTCGACAGGGGCTCGCCCTGGCCGCGGGCCGAGGGGAGGGCGTGGGCGGCCATCGAATAGGTCCGGCCCGTGGAGTCCAGGAAGACGGCCGACTGGTTGCTCCGCCCACGGGCCGCCATGAGGAAGGCGTCTCCGGCCTTGTAGGAAAGCTCCTTGGGGTCGAGCTCGTGCCCCTTGCCTTGCCGCACCCAGCCCTTTTCGGAGAGCACCACCGTGATGGGCTCAGTGGGGATGAGCGCCGTTTCGTCCATGGCCTGGGCGGCCTTGCGCTCGATGATGGGCGAGCGGCGGCCGTCTCCGAACTTCTCGGCGTCGGCGATCAGCTCGTCGCGCACCTTGCGGCGCAGGCGCGTGTCGGAGCTGAGGATCTTCGCCAGAGAGTCCCTCTCCTTGATCAGATTGCTCTGCTCGGAGCGGATCTCCATCTCTTCGAGCCTGGCGAGGTGGCGCAGCTTCAGCTCCAGGATCGCTTCGGCCTGAGTATCTGACAGGTGGAAGCGCTCCATGAGCCTCGGCTTGGGCTGGTCCTCGGTGCGGATGATGCGGATCACCTCGTCGATGTTGAGGTAGGCGATCAGATAGCCGTCGAGGATGTGGAGCCGGGTCAAAACCTTGTCATAGCGGAACTGGAGGCGCCGCCTCACGGTCTCGACGCGGAACTTGAGCCATTCGCCGAGCAGCTCCCGCAAGGCGAACTGCCGCGGCCGGCCGTCGAGACCGATCATCGTCAGGTTCACCCGGTAGGTGCGCTCGAGATCGGTGGTGGCGAAGAGGTGCGCCATCAAACCTTCGACGTCCACCCGGTTTGAACGCGGAGTGATCACGAGGCGCGTCGGGTTTTCGTGATCGGACTCGTCCCGCAGGTCCTCTACCATGGGGAGCTTCTTCGCCTGCAACTGAGCGGCGATCTGCCCCAGTACCTTGTTCCCCGAGACCTGGAACGGCAGGGCCGTGACGACGATGTCCCCGTCTTCGATCTCGAAAGCAGCCCGCAGGCGCAGCGATCCCGAGCCGGTCTCGTAGATTCTCCGGATCTCGGCGCGGGGCGTGATGATCTCCGCGTTGTTGTGGAAGTCGGGACCGAGGATGGATTCGTAGATCTCCTCGTCCGGAGTCTTGGTATTGTCGAGCAGCTTGATGCAGGCACCCACGACCTCGCCCACGTTGTGGGGCGGAATGTCGGTTGCCATGCCCACCGCGATGCCCGAGGTGCCGTTGAGAAGCACGTGCGGTAGCCGCGCCGGCAGGAGCTTGGGTTCCTGCATCGTGCCGTCGAAATTCGGACCCCACTCGACGGTGCCCTGCTCCAGCTCGGAGAGGAGCGACTGGGCGAACTGCGTCATGCGCGATTCGGTGTAACGCATGGCGGCGAACGATTTGGGATCGTCCTGCGAGCCCCAGTTGCCCTGGCCATCGATCAATGGATAGCGCAGGCTGAACGGCTGGGCCATGAGCACCATGGCCTCATAGCAGGCCGTGTCACCGTGCGGATGGTATTTGCCGAGCACGTCACCTACGGTGCGGGCCGATTTCTTGTACTTCGCGTTGGCGGAGAGGCCCAACTCGGACATCGCGTAGATGATCCGCCGCTGAACGGGCTTCAAGCCGTCCGCGAGGTTGGGCAGGGCGCGGTCGAGAATGACGTACATCGAGTAGTCGAGGTACGCCTTCTCCGTGAACCGTGCGAGCGATAATTTCTCGACGTCGGCGTAGGGCGCGCGGAACAGCGAGCCTCCGCCATTGCCGCCATTGCCGCTTTTTCTTTTGGATGTTCTTGGCATTGCTCTCTACACTTCCACGTCCGCCCGGTTCCCCTCTTCCATCAGCCAATCCTTGCGGTCGCCCGCGCGGCCCTTGGCGAGGAGCCTGTCGAGGGTCTTCTCGGGATCGTCTTCGCCGTCCAGGATGAGTTGGACGAGGCGGCGGGTCTCGGGGGCCATGGTGGTTTCTCGAAGCTGCAAGGGGTTCATCTCGCCGAGACCCTTGAAGCGCTGCACGTTGGGCTTGCCCTTCTTGCCCTCGGCTTCGATGCGGTCGAGGATGCCCTTCTTCTCCCGCTCGTCGAGCGCGTAGTAGACCTCCTTGCCCACGTCGATCCGGTAGAGGGGCGGCATGGCCACGTGGACGCGGCCGTCCTCGACCAGCCTGCGGAAGTGGCGGAGGAACAGGGCACAGAGCAGCGTCGCGATGTGGGCGCCGTCCGAGTCCGCGTCGGCCAGGATGCAGACTTTGCCGTAGCGCAGGCCGTCGACGTTGCTCGATCCGGGGTCCACTCCGAGGGCCACCGCGATGTCGTGCACCTCCTGAGAGCCCAGCACCTCGGAGGCGTGTACCTCCCAGGTGTTGAGGATCTTCCCTCGGAGCGGCAGGATCGCCTGGTACTCCTTGCTCCGGGCCTGCTTGGCCGAGCCGCCGGCCGAGTCGCCCTCCACGAGGAAGATCTCGGTGAGGCCCAGGTCCTGGCTCGTGCAGTCGGCCAGCTTGCCGGGCAGGGCCGGTCCGGAGGTCACCGTCTTCCGCTTGACCTGCTTGCCGGCCCGCAGGCGGGTCTGGGCGCTGTCGATGGCCAGGCGGGCGATCCGCTCGGCGTCCGCCGTGTGGTGGTTGAGCCAGAGGGCAAAGGAGTCCTTGGCCACGCCGGCCACGAAGGCCGCGGCCTCGCGGGAGGAGAGGCGCTCCTTGGTCTGGCCCGTGAACTGTGGGTCCTTCATGCGGACCGAGAGCACGTAGGAGCAGCGGGACCACACGTCCTCCGGCGCGATCTTGACCCCGCGCGGCAGCAGGTCGCGGAACTCGCAGAACTCGCGGATGGCGTCCGTCAGCCCGGCCCGGAAACCGTTGACGTGCGTGCCGCCCTGGTTCGTGGGGATGAGGTTGACGTAGCTCTCGCCCACCACGTCCGACGTCTCCTCCTCCTCGCCCAGCCAGCAGACGGCCCAGTCCACCTCCTCGTCCTTGCCGCGGAAGTGGCCCAGGAAGGGCTCCTCCGGCACGGTCTGGCAGCCTTCGAGCTCGTCGATCAGGTAATCCTTGAGGCCGTCCTCGTAGTACCAGTCCTCGTTGTCCTCGGGGCTCTCCTCGTGGACGAAGCGGATGTGGAGCTTCGGGGAGAGCACCGCCTTGGCGCGCAGAGCGTGCTTGATCTTGGGCACGCTGAACTTGGGCGAGTCGAAGAACTTCGGGTCCGGCCAGAAGCGGACGGTGGTCCCCGTGTTGCGCTGGCCGACCGTATCCACCACCTTGAGGGGGGAGGTCTTGTTGCCGTCGGCGAAGGCCATGTGGTGGACCTGCCCCCCGCGCTTGACCCAGACCTCCAGCTTGGACGACAGGGCGTTGACCACCGAGACGCCCACGCCGTGGAGACCGCCCGAGAACCGGTAGCTCTTGTCCGAGAACTTGGCGCCCGAATGCAGCCGGGTGAGGATCACCTCCACCCCCGGCACCTTCTCCCCCTTGTGGAGGTCGACCGGCATGCCGCGGCCGTTGTCGGCCACCGAGAGGGAGCCGTCCTCGTGGAGGGTGAGAAGGATCTCGTTGCAGTGGCCGGCGATCGCCTCGTCGGCGGCGTTGTCGATCACCTCCTGGGCGAGATGGTCGGGCCGGTCGGTGAACGTGTACATGCCGGGGCGCTTGCGCACCGGCTCCAGTCCGGTCAGGACTTCGATGGATGAAGCGTCATAGGCCATAGTCGGTATTCAGGTCGAAGCGCAGCTCAAAGCGGGCGCAATGATAGCCGACGCGGATCGAGACCTGGCAAAGGCCCCGGAATCCGTGCCGGAAGCGCCGGAATTTTCTCGCTTGACGCGATCCAGCTCCGATGGTAGTCTACGCAGTAACTAGGCGTAATTCAAGCCTGTTTCCGTTTCACGTCCCATCAACGTCCGTAGGAGAAAAGGAGGAGAAGGATGAAGATCCGACTGACTGCCGCTGCCCTGTGTCTGCTCGCGCTGCCGGCCCTCGCCCAGGACAAGCCGAAGGAGCCTGCCGCGCCGGGCATGGCCGCCGGGGCGATAAGCCCCGGCGAGCCCCATAAGCGCTTGGCCCGCATGGCCGGCGACTGGACGATCACCAACAAGGCGTGGATGGATCCCAGCCAGCCGCCGCTGGAGTCGACCGGCACCATGCATGGCGAGATGATCCTGGGCGGACGCTATATCCAAACCACCTGGCTCGGCAGTTTCATGGGCATGCCCTTCGAGGGGCGGGGAACGGAAGGCTACGACAATATGACCAAGCAGTATGTCAGCTCCTGGGTGGACAACATGGGAACCGGCATCCTGTATTCGACCGGCACCTGCGAAGACGGTGGCAGCAAGTGCACGATGAAGGGCGATATGACCGACCCAATGACCGGGAAGTCGAGCTATATGAAGACCGTGACCACCTGGACGGACCAGAACAACTTCACGTGGGAGATGTTCGGACCGGGACCGGACGGCAAGGAAGCCAGGTGGATGGAGATTAAGATCAAGCGGAAGTAGGCTCAAGGCTCGCCGAGATCGAACGCCCGCGCCAGAGAGTCTGTAACCGCGAGGCCGGCGAGCGTCGGGTACAGAGCTGTCCGTCCTACCGCCAGCAGTCCCTCGCCCGCGAGCCGCTCGATGAGCGGCTCGTTCCGTTTCAGGAGATTTATGCCATACCGTTCCTGGAATCGATCGAGATCAATCCCGTCGATCGTCCGCAATCCAAGCATCAAGGCTTCGAGAGCGAGATCCCCGTGTGTCAGCTCCTCGCTGTCCGCAATAGGTTTCTCGCCGGCCTCGATCCTTCTCTCATAAGGCCCTAGTTTCCGCTCGTTCCACCAGCGCCGCGATCCAGAGAAGGAGTGCGCGGAAGGGCCGAGGCCGAGATAAGGAACGTGGTGCCAATATTTCTGATTGTGCCGCGACCGGTGCTCCGGCGATCTCGCGAAATTCGAGACCTCGTAACCCGGATAGCCATGATCACGGAGGAACTGATGCGTGAATAGGAACAGATCCCCCTGCGCCTCCTCCGGCAATTCGCTCATCTTTCCCCGTGCCAATCGAAAACCGAAAGGCGTCCCCTCATGAATCGTCAACTGGTAGCAGGAGAGATGATCGGGCTGTAACGCGACCGCCTCTTCCAAGGTACGCTGCCAGATCTCGAACGGCTGATCCGGCAAGCCGTAGATCAGATCGGTCGAGACCGTATCGAAACCGGCCGCGCGGGCGATCTCGACGCTGCGCCGGGCTTCCTCTGGGGCATGTCGCCGTCCGAGGAATCTCAGGGCGTCCGCAGCGAACGATTGAATTCCTAGGGATAGAAACCGGACTCCGAGTTCCCGCCATGCCTGAACGCTCTCCGGGGTGACGTCCTCGGGGTTGGCTTCGAAGAAAACCCAGGCGTCCTCGCGGATGGAAAGGTTTCGTCGTGCTGCATCGAGAACGCGCGCGATGTCGTCCGAAGTCAGCGCTGAGGGCGTTCCACCGCCGAAGTAGATCGTATCGATCGAATCGAAGTCGGAGCGTTCAGGAGACCAGAAAGAGATCTCCGAGAGGAGATGATCGACGAAGCGCCTCCGCCGCTCCGGCCCGCCGGTCAGGACCGCGAAGTCGCAGTAGGGACAGATGGCGGAGCAGAAGGGGATGTGGAGGTAGAGGCCGGGGTTTCCGGATACAAGACTCAAAGGTGGATTCTCAGCTCCAGTTGCTGAGGAATTCCAGTCGATTCCGCATGCTCTCAGCCGGTATCGATGAAACAAGGCTCAGAATACGCCGAAGCTGCTCTCTCACGGAGTACCGTTGCTGCGGCACCAGAATGATCCCTGAATGGGAGCGCTGAGCCTCCATGAATTGCCAATGCAACCGGTGAAAGTCGCCAACGTTGTAACTATAGAGAACCCGTCCCTGGGCGGCGGCATACTCGAGTTGCTCCAGATCGGAATATCCCGTCCTGTCTACCTCCAGAACGCTTTCCGCATCAACTCCCCGTATCCTTAGCGCGCGAAGGAGTGCCCGGTTCATCGTGTCCTCATCCAGGTAGAGTCGGATGGTCATGAACTTTGGACACGGTGTGCATGCTCGCTGACCAACTGGTCGTAGAGCCTGTTTTCTGCTTCGAGATCGGCTTCGATCTCCTCCCGATTCGCATGGTAGTAGGTGAGAGCCGCATAGACCTGCGCCAGCGACAAGTGCCCGTAACTGTCGGCGATCTCTTCAGGGGTTAACCCGCGCTTGTACCGGACTACAATGCTGCGCACAGAAACGCCGGTCCTTGCCAGGAGGGGGCGGCCTCCCCGGATCTCGGGCTTTCGCACGATGAGTTCGCCGATGTCGTTGATGACGGCCATGGGATGTTCTCCTTCTGAGGAGTCTAGCACCTTCTACACCACTTCCGCCTGAGCGTCCCCATACGTCTTCATCAGCGGCTTCTCCCGCCCCAACCGCTCCTCGGCGGCATGAACAAGCTCAGCCAGTCCCTTCCTCTTGGCGGCGGAGACGGCCACGGCTCCGAAGCGGCGGGCGAGGGCGTCGGCTTCGTAGGGCTCCAGGAGGTCGGTCTTGTTGAGGACGACAAGGCGCGGGACTTCGTTCAGACGCAGCTCTTCCAGGAGACGCTCGACGGCTTCGAGCTTCTGCTCCAGGCGCGGGTCGGCGGCGTCCACCACGTGGAGGAGGAGGTCGGCGTCAGCCAGTTCTTCCAAGGTGGCGCGGAAGGCGGCGACGAGGTCCGGCGGGAGGTCGGCGATGAAGCCCACGGTGTCGGTGACCACCACCTCGCCTTCGCGGGGGAAGCGCAGGCGCCGGCTCGTGGGGTCGAGGGTCATGAAGAGCTGGTCCGCGGCTTCGACGTCGCTCCCGGTCATGGCGTTCAGGAGCGTGCTCTTGCCGGCGTTGGTGTAGCCGATGATGGAGAGGACGGGCACGCCTTCCTCGCGGCGGCGGCGCCTGCGGAGATCGCGCTGGCGCGAGAGGCTCTCGACCTGCTTCTCCAGAGCGCGGATGCGGTCGCGGATCCGCCGCCGTCCGATCTCGACCACGGTCTCACCCGGGCCCCGGCCGCCGATGCCGCCGGCCAGGCGCGAGAGGCCCGCGTCTTTCTCGGTCAGGCGCGGGAGGGAGTATTTGAGCTGGGCCAGCTCGACCTGCAGCTTGCCGTCCCGGCTCCTCGCGCGCTGGGCGAAGACGTCCAGGATGAGCTGCGTGCGGTCGATCGCCTTCAATCCCGTCGCGTCCTCGAAGGCGCGCGCCTGGGCGGGTTTCAGGTCGATGTCGAAGATGGCCACCGTGGCCCGGCTGCGCATGGCTTCGAGCACGATCTCCTGGAGCTTGCCGGTGCCCACCACGGTGCGCGGATGAACCTGTTGGCGCTTCTGGCGCACGGTTCCCGCGACGGCGACGCCGGCCGAGCGCACGAGCTCCAGCATCTCCTCGAAGTGCTCGTCCTCGGGCACGATGCCGATGACGAGCGCCCGCTCCTTCTCGGTTTCGCCGGCGTCGCTGGTGACGCGGGCGAACTCCGCCTCCAGGGCCCGCATGGTGGCGTCCACGTCAAAGCTGAGCTGATGGACGTCCGGCGCCTGGATGCGTTCGAAGGGCTCGTGCCCGTTCCTGTTCCCGTTGACACCGTCGCCGTCCGGTCCCAATGGAGCCAGATGAGCGAGGTCGATCCGTCCCGGCAGGCCGCTTTCGAGGACCTCGATGGCGGCCACCAGGTCCAGCCGGAGCAAGGCGAGGTCGTTCAGGTCGTCGCGGGTGAGCGGCTCGCCTTTCAGATGGGTGTGGACCAGCCGCAGGCCGCGGAAACGGCCGACGCCGCCCCGGAGCCGGCCGATGTCGGGCAGGGTCAGGCTGTGGGCGTCGCCCACGATGACGTTGCGGATGATGCCGTCGCGGCCGAGGAGCACGCCGACCTGCCGGTTGAGCCGGCGCGAGGTCTCGGTGAGGTGCCGGGCAAGCTCGGGGGAGACCACCTGCCGCGGGTCCACGCGGCGGCGGTAGGTGCGTTCCAGGGCGCGGACCTCAGACGCTTTGATGCCGCGGATGTCGCCGTCGATCTGTGAGATGGGAGGTTCTCCTTCGAATCAGTTGAGGGTCGGAGGCGAGTAGTACTCGTCCGTCGAGAGGGTCTCGATCCCCATTCCCATCAACGTCAGGAGCAGGTCTTCTCTTACCACCGGATCGGTGGCTTCGAGGAGGGCCTGCTTTTCCGCCGGGCGGAAGGGGAGAGCCACGGAAAGGCCGTTCAGAAGCGAGATGCCGGGCACGCTCGACAGAAGGTCGTAATCGAACTCCAGGTCGTGCTTCTCGCCGAAGGCGCGCAGGGCGCGCATCATCCGCGAGGGATTCAAGAAGACGTGGAGCTCGTCCCGGTCGCGCTCGAACCCGGAGTAATCGGCCTCCACTCGCCGGTAGCCGCGATGGAGCGGCAGCTCGCGCTGGACGCGGAAGCGGCAGACGCCGCGCAGGAGGACGAGATACCGGCCGTCTTCCTGCTGCTCGCACTCGTCGATGCGGCCGAGGCAGCCCACGGCGTAGAGCTCGGGGGTGTCCGGCTGCTGGGCGGCGTCCACCCAGTTGTAATTGTCCTGCCGGGGGACCAGGGGCTGGATCATGCCGATGTAGCGGTCGCCTTCCAGAGCGTCGGCCATCATGTTGCGGTAGCGCGGCTCGAAGACGTTG
>CAXTNS010000254.1:0-9103 GCA_964245465.1 uncultured Thermoanaerobaculia bacterium | reverse complement strand
CGCGCGCCCGTGAATCGAGTGGAAGCCGTAGGTGTTCATGTAGTACGGGAAGCGGCTGGAGCAGCCGATGCCGGAGACCACCACGAACTTCTCGCGGGGAATGCCAAGCTCGGGGAACACCTGCTGCACGGCCGAGAGGATGGCGTAGTCCCCGCAGCCAGGGCACCAGCGCACTTCCTGGTCGGTGACGAAATCCTTCTTGGCGAGGGCCGGGGCAATCGGGGGGATGATGTCAGTGGACATGCTTCGGCTCCACGATCTGCTGGATTTTCTCCAGGATCTCTTGACGGGTGAAGGGCTGGCCCTTGATCTTGTTGAGGGACAGGGCGTCCTTGAGATAACGGGCGCGCACGAGCAGGGAGAGCTGGCCCATGTTCATCTCGGGGATCAGCACCTTGTCGAAACGCGCGAGCACCTCACCCAGGTTCTTCGGGAACGGATTCAGGTAACGCAGGTGGGCACGGCTCACGGACAGCCCCAGGCGCCGGGCGCTGTTGACGGCGCCGGTGATGGCGCCGGCCGTCGAGCCCCAGCCGAGGACGAGCAGGTCGCCGCCTTCAGGGTCGCCGTGGACCTCCAGGAGTGGGATGTCGTTGGCGATCCGCTCCACCTTCTCGGCCCGCAGATGGGTCATTCGCTCGTGGTTGTCGGGGTCGTAGGAGACGTTGCCGGTGACGTCTTCTTTCTCCAGGCCGCCGATGCGGTGCTCCAGGCCCGGCGTGCCCGGGATGGCCCACGGGCGGGACAGCGTCTCGGGATCGCGCTCGTAGGCGTGGAAGCCAACCGGATTGGTGCGGAACTCGACCTGCAGGTCCGGCAGGTCCTCGACCCGCGGCAGCTTCCAGGGCTCGGAGCCGTTGGCGATGTAGCCGTCCGAGAGCAGCACGACCGGCACCATGTAGCGGGTGGCGATGCGCACGGCCTCCAGGGCGGTCTCGAAGCAGTCCTTGGGCGAGGAGGCCGCCAGGACGGGCAGGGGCGACTCGCCGTTGCGGCCGAACATCACCTGCAACAGGTCCGACTGCTCCGTCTTGGTAGGCAGGCCCGTCGAGGGGCCGCCGCGCTGGATGTTGCAGACGATGAGCGGCAGCTCGGTCATCACGGCCAGGTTCATGGCCTCGGTCTTGAGCGCGATGCCGGGACCCGACGAGACGGTCACGCCCAGTGCGCCGCCGAAGGCCGCGCCGATGGCCGAGCAGACGGCCGCGATCTCGTCTTCCGCCTGGAAGGTGGTGACGCCGAAGTTCTTGTAGCGCGACAGCTCGTGGAGCACGTCCGAGGCCGGGGTGATCGGGTAGGCGCCCAGGAAGAGCGGCAGGCCGCTGCGCCGGCTGGCGGCGATCAGGCCCATGGCCAGGGAGGAGTTGCCCATGATGTTGCGGTAGAGGCCCGGCTCCATGGCCGCCGCCGGCACCTCGTAGCGGTGGTGGAACAGCTCCGTGATGTCACAGAAGTTCCAGCCCGCCTTGAGCACGGCGATGTTCGCTTCGGCCAAGTGCGGCTTCCTGGCGAACTGCTTCTTCAGCCAGTCGATGGTGTTGTCGAGCGGACGGGAGAACAGCCAGTAGCACATGCCGAGGGCGAACATGTTCTTGCAGCGCTCGATCGACTTGTTGTCGAGGCCGCTCCCCTCGAGCGCGCGGCGGGTCATCGTGGTCAGGGCGGTCTGGAACACCCGGTAGCTCTCCAGGCTGCCATCCTCCAGGGGATTGACGGCGAGGCCGGCCTTGGCGAGGTTGCGCGGGTTGAACTCGTCGGTGTTGACGATGATGATGCCGTTCGGCTTGAGATCCTTGAGCTCCTTCTTGAGGGCCGCCGGATTCATGGCCACCAGCACGTCCGGGGCGTCGCCCGGGGTGTGGATGTCATAGTCGGCGATGCGCACCTGGAAGGCCGACACGCCGGGCAGGGTGCCGGCGGGCGCGCGGATCTCGGCCGGGAAGTCGGGCAGGGTTGACAGATCGTTGCCGACCAGGGCCGACGTATTGGAGAACTGGGTGCCGGTGAGCTGCATGCCGTCGCCCGAGTCCCCGGCGAAGCGGATGACGACCTCGTCGATCCGTTCGGGCGTGACTTCGCGTCTTTCTTTTTCTGCGACCGTGGTGCTCATGATCCTCTCTCTTCAAAAGTGAAAACAAAAAAGGCCGGGCATACATGCCAGGCCTCGGTATCCACAGGGTCCGGGCGCAATGCCGATCTTACTATAGGTGAGCCTCCGGCCGCCCCACGCTTTGGGGTAGGCGCCCATTATCACAACACGACTTGACAAGTCTGGACTTGACAAGTCATGCCTAGGATTCCTAGATTGCCTTGGAAATGACGGCTTTCATTGGCAGACGGGACGAGCTCAAAGTGCTCGAAGAAGCCTATGAGGGCTCCGGCAGCGCCTTGATCCCCATCTACGGCCGTCGCCGGATCGGCAAGAGCGAGCTCATCCTCCAGTTCATGAAAGAACGGCCCGGCATCTACTTCCTGGGCAAGCAGGCCCCGGCAGGCATGCAGATCCGCGAGCTCCTCGGTGAGGCCGCCACGGTCCTCCAGGAGCCTCTCCTCGCCAGTCTGTCCGTCGAGAGCTGGGCCACCGCCCTCGATGCCGTGGTCTCGCGCTGGAGGTCCGATCGCAAGCTCATCCTGGCTCTCGACGAATTCCAGTGGACAGTGGGCGCGAGCCCTGAGTTGCCCTCCATCCTCCAGGAGAGATGGGACCGTTCCTGGCGGCAGTCCGGCAACGTCCTCCTCATCCTGTGCGGCTCCTACATCGGCTTCATGGAACGGGAGGTCCTGGGCAAGAAGAGCCCCCTCTTCGGCCGCCGGACGGCCCAGATTCTGCTCCGCCCCTTCGGCTACCGCGAAGCCGCCGAATTCCATTCCCGCTACTCCCGCACCGACCAAGCCCGGACCTACTTCCTTTGCGGAGGGATCCCTCTCTACCTGAACAGGTTCGCTGACAGCCGCTCCATCGAGTCCAACATCGCCGCCGAGCTGCTGGACGAATACGCCCCTCTCTACCGCGAGGCCGATTTCCTCCTGCGGGAAGAGCTGCGCGAAGTCACCCAGTACTACGCCGTCCTCTCGGCCATCGCCTCCGGTCAGTCCACGGTCCAGGACATCGCCCGGAGGTCCGGACAGGATCCCCGCGGCCTTGCCTACTATCTCCAGCAGCTCATCGAGCTTGGCTACGTCGAGCGGCGATACCCGCTCTCCGGCGAGCCACCCTCGGCCCGCTCCGTCCGTTACGACCTCGCCGACCCTCTGCTCCGTTTCTGGTTCCGATTCATCTTCCCCAGCACCAGCTACATCCGCCACATGGGGGCTGACCGGGCGCTCAAGGACCTCATCCGCCCCCACCTGGACGCCTGGTTCGGTCTCTGCTTCGAGCGCCTCTGCCGGGAAGCCCTTCCATGGCTCTATCGCCGCGAGGGCGTGACCGCCGCCTTTGAAGTGGGTCAGTACTGGTCCAAGACCACCCAGATCGACGTCGTCGGCCTGCGAGAGGACGGTTGGACCGACCTCGGCGAGTGCAAATGGGGGCCGGTCCGTTCCCCCAAAGCCGTGGAACAGGAGCTGGAAGAGAAAGTACGCCAGTTCCCGAACTCCCGAGGGGCCACGATCGGGAGGCGGATCTTCACCCGACAGGAGCCGCCAATCGTGAAGGAATTGGCGGTCCGGTGGCACGGCCTTGAAGATCTGTACGGCTGAGCTTCCTGAGCCTACAGCCCGTCCGGATTGCCCAGCACAGGCACCCTGGAGACGGTGAAGCTCAAAGTGACCTCCGGCGCATGGCTTTAGTCATGACCCCCTCCTCCACTCCTCCTATTGGAGCAGAGACTTCAGGAAAAGCGCTCCATCTATCTTGCTGGGATCCTCTCGGCCCCAAGGAGGTAGCGCCGCCACTTCTCGACGTTCTCGCGGTTGATGGGATCTCTGATCCCCTCCACGACCCAGGCGCCTGCGACGGCCGTGATCTTCTCCCCTTGAACACTCGTTTCGTTCCAGGAAAACCTGTCAGAAGAAAACAGACAGATGCCGATGGACCGAAGATGCTCGGCCTTCAAGTGGTTTTGTAGAAAGGCATCACAGACCCTCACCAGATGAGTCGGGTCTACCTGGAAAGTGTCGGCCTTCTCTCTGGAAGAGCTCCTCTTTACCGGCTCGCGCTCAGTTTCTACACCCTCCAGAAGCGCGGATGCGCTCGTCTTGTCAAGGAAGAAATCTCTGAGAAGGTGCTCATCCAGGGCCCGGCTTTCCCTGTAGGCCTCCTTCTCGAGCCGCCGCAGAGGGCGGCGCAGCTTTTTCATGTGGTACGCCAGGTGGGAATAGATCTCGACCTGCAAGTAGGTGATCGTCTCGGCAATACTGTCCTGGTCCACCTCCGGTACGCCGTCAAGCTTCGCCAATAGAGCGCGGACGTTTTCGGCGGCCTCCAGGAGGCCTTCTAAATGGAAGGCGACTGCGCTCGACGCGTCCTTCTTCCTGATCTCCTCCAGAAATCTCATAGTACTACGCCAGCTCTCTTGGCAAGCGTGTCGATGATTTGTAAGTAGTAGGATCGCAGCTTTCCCGGAAGTCTGTTGGCTGCTCTCTTGGCCGACCGGAGAAAGGCCTTGATCTCTTTCTGATGATGCTTGAAGTCAGGATCTTTACCTGGGCCTCCTGCCGCGTTGATTTTTTCGATATGAGCTATGACTTGTGCAATGTTTCCCGACGCTACGCTGATGTAGTGTCTCGTATTTTGAGCTAGATAGATCGTGTCGAAAACCAGTCCAAATCCTGACTGTATCGTCTCGCTCACGCCGGGAATGGCGTTGATTCCAGTCCCTATGAGATAACCTCCGGCACCCGCCAGGATCACTGCGCCAACAGGATTGGCTACGGAGGCGATCCCGGCTGAGCTGCTTCCAGCCGCGCCAGCCGCGCCAAAGGGTGTTACCAGGACCAATGCCGGGGTTTCGCCGTCAGGATCAACATACTTTATCGGGTTCCCCTTCGCATAGGCAAAACGGTTCCAGCCTTGAGGATCCTGTAGATACTCCTGAAAGCGCAGTTGATCCTCTTCGTCACCGGACTGCAGCTCCAGTACGTCAAAGCGGTCTGTGCTGAGAAATCTCCCTGTAACAAAGCTGTAGTGCCGCGCATGCATGTAATCCAGATCGTCCCCGTCTCCCCCAAGGTTGGCAAGATCCCTCTCGTGGCCGGTGAACTTCATGCGGTCCGTTTCCTGGAGGGCGGTCTGCTCTTTGCCGAAGGGATAGTAGCGGTGGGAGCCGGTCTGGTTGCCGAAGGCGTCGGTGACGAGGCGGACGGTTCCAAGGTGATCGACGTCGAAGTGCCTCTGCTGGCCGTCCGAGAGGAGGCTGGCGAGGAGGAGACCGGAACGGTAGACGTAGTCCTCGTGATTCCCCCAACTCAGATGAGCATTGTACTGGCGGAGGACCTGACCGGCGAGGTCCCGCAGCGTCCACAGAGAGGCACCGCTGTTGAGGCCGTAGCTCCACAGGCGCTCGTCGTCGGCGCCGTAGATGTAGACCCAGTCCTCCGCTCCCGAGCGGTAGCGGGTCAGTTGGTTGAAGCGGTCGTACTCGTAGGTGTTGCCGCTCCAGGTGGTGAGATTCCCCGCCGCGTCGTAACCGCCGGCCGACAGGCGGTTGGTCGCGGAGGACGTGGGTGTGTTCAGCAGGGAGCCTCCCGTCGTGAGGCTCTGGACGTTCCCATAGACGTCGAAGCTGTAGACCTGGGCGCTCCCCGGCAGGTTGCCTTGCAGGACGCGGCTGAGACTGTCGTAAACGTAGGTGTGCGTTCCCGTGGCCTTGACGTTGCCGGAGCCGTCGTAGGCATAGGTGCCCGCGTCCCACAGGGTGGTGGCTCCCCGTACCGCGGTCATGCCGCGCGGCCTCAGGATGCCGTTCAGATCGTTCTGTTGCGTGAAGAGGACGCCGTTGGCATGGGGTACCTGGTTCACGAGACCGTTGGCGTGGTAGGAAATCTGGCTCACTCCGCCCGCCGGTCCCGTGATCCCCGGCACCGTGGCCAAGCGGCCGTAGCTGTAGGTGAAGCTCACCGTGCGCGGCGTATCCAGCGCCGGGCAGTCACCGAAAACACAGTCGGGGTAGGCAATCGAAGAGACGAGGCCCAGGCCGTCGTAGGTGTAGGCGGTGGAGAACTTCTCCTCGTCCGTGCCGTTGAAGATCAACTGGCGGGAGTGCCCGGAGGTGCGGCCTTCAGATCCCCTGTAGACGAACGTGTCGCGCACCTCGGCCGTGGAGTTGAACGGCGAGCCGATGTAATTGAAGCGGGAGGCGGAGATGATCTTGCCCTTGCGCCAATCGGTCCCCGTAGCGTCAGAAACATTCGACGGAGCGTAGGTGAACGTCTTGAGCGTCCGCTGGGCTCCGAACGTCTCCCGCACCTGGGTCACCCGTTCGGCTTTGTCGTAGGTAAAGGTGAGGTCGTTCGGACCGTCCACTTTCCTTCCCGCGTGGCCGCGGGCGTCGTAGTTGGCGTAGGAGACGGTGCCGTTGCCGGACGGCCCCTTCTCCGGATGCTGCTCCCAGAGCAGGAATCCCCGGTGATCGTATTGGAAGAGCCGTTGCTGGCCGCAGACCGTGGTGCCCGTCCCTGTGGCGTTCTGGCAGACCTTGCTCAACCGGTTTTCCACGTTGTAGTCATACCGCGTCTTGATACCGTTCGGCTCGGTCACCTCGTAGAGGCGGCCGTGGCGGTCGTAGACCTCGGTCGCGGCGGCCGGGGTTTCCGCTCCCGTACTGGTGGCGACTTTGGCCGTGCGGGTCACCTGGCGCACTCCCTGGTAGCTCAAAGTGACGTCGTGGGCCGCGCCGTCCGCCGGTCGGATGGTGAGCGGACGTCCGAAGGCGTCATGGCTCAGGAAGCTCGTGCCGCCGGCCGTTCCTTTCTCGGAAACGAAGGTCTTCCAGCCCAGAGCGTTATAGGAGGTCGTCCGCGACACGTAGCTCCCGGAAGGCGGCATGCGCTCTTCCTCGCTGACCGGCCGGCCCCAGTCGTCGAAACGCGAGCGCAGGGCCGTGACCTCGGCGCCGCCGGAGGTGGCGCTGCGGCCCACGATCGTTTGAGCCCGCACGCCGCCGGGGCAGGGGGGCACGGAGGTGGCGGTGCAGTAGCTATAGACCGTCAACAGGTCGTCCTCGGGGTCGGCAAGGGTGAGGCGCCCGAGGGTGTCATAGTTGAAGGTGGTCAGCTTGCCGGCCGAATCGCGGCCCGCGCTCGGCAGGCCCGTATTGGAGTCGACCGTCAGGTCCAAGACGTTCAAGGCCGTGCCCAGCACGGTCACCGTGGTCCGCGAGCGGACGCCCCCCGAATAGGCGTGGACGTATTGATAGGTGGGCAAGGCCGGCAGTCCCAGACTGCACAGATCGTTCGGTGTGTCCAAGGGCTGGGTGTCGCCGCCGTAGAAGGACTCGACTGATACGTTACCGGCATTCGGGGCGAAGACTTCGACCGTATCGTTGGGGCTGCGCACCGAGCTGTCCAAGGCCTGGTGCGTCCGCCGGCGCGAGAGAAAGCCGTTGGAGGAGTTGAAACAATAGGTGTGGAACTGGATGGCGTTGCCTTCGGACAGCCAGTCGTGATCCATCGTGTTGAGGATCCAGGGCGAGCTCGCCGGCCACGGCGTGTATCCCGGCTGTCCATAGGTACCGGCCGACAGGTTGTAGGAGACGTACCTCGTGCGGACGTTGCTGCCCGGAAAGCTGCCGGAGCTCTGATAGGTCCGGTAATGTCCCAATCCGTCGAAGTCGGCATAGACCTCATTCGAATAGGTCCCTGCCGTATCATCGTCGAAAAACATCAGGTTCCCCGCGAACCGCTGGTTTCGGCGGGTGCGTTCCTGCACCGTGGCCGCGGCGCCCGGCACGTCGTGCTCGAAGTGAGCGTAGGCGTGGCGCAGCCGGGTCCCCACGGAATTGAACATCTCAAAGGAGAGCGACTTGCCGTCGAAGGCCGTGCCCTGGTCCCGGCCGACCGGAAGGCCGTATTCATATGGTCCGCTGGCCGTCGTGCAATTGGTCACACAGACCGAGAAATAGCGGGTCACCCGGTTGCCGAGTGGATCCGTCACGCTGTTGACGAGTTGTTTCTCGTGCCCGGTCGTGCCGCCGGTCAGGGCCGTGGTGTAGGTCCACTGTCCGATGGCAGCCGAGGAGGCGTCAAGGAGCCGCCGTGTGCCCACGCCGGTCGACTTCTGCCAGACGTTGCGCGTCGAGGAGATCGAGGGGAAACGGTAGAGGACGTAGTCCCATTCCACGTGCCCCAGCGTGGGGAGGCGCAGGCGGTTGAGGAGCCCCGTCTTGCAGGGGGACGTAGAGCTGCCTGGAATGTTGGAAGCGAAGTATCCGGACTTGGGCATGTCGAACACCGAGCCGTCCGGCAGGACCAGCCGGGTCAGGAACCACACTTGGTGGTTGCTGCCGGAGCCGGGGGTGCCGCTACAGCCGGTGAGACCCACCGGCGCGCCTGTGGTGCTCTGGTCGTCGGTGCTGTCGTTGTAGAGGAGCTTGTAGATCGCCCGGGAGCCGCCGAAAGCCTGAAGGTCGACCCGCGTGATGACGAGCGGCTGCCCCTGCTGCCCCGTGTCGCGGAGATGGAACCAGTGGGTTCTCCCCTGGAGGTCCGTAATGCGCCAGCGGTGGGCCGAGGCAGGGGACACCGGCACGCAGGAGGACGGGCAGTCCAGATACTCGATCTGAACGAAATTTCCGAAACGGTCCTCCATGCGGGTTGCATAGCCATTGACCAGCGCGCTGAACGTGTGGATGGCGCCGTCGGGGAATTCGATCTTCCGGCTCGCGGTGCTCAGGCGCAGATACGTCCCGTCGCGCGTGTATTCGATGCCTGAGACCGGGCTTTCACCCTCGTGGAGGGTCGGGTAGAACGTGTGGAACGAGCCGTCGGGCGCCAGATAGATATTGCGGTTGTAATCCGGGAACGACGGACTGTTGGGTTCGAGCCGCGGCGGGTTGAGCCGGCCCAGATGCAGAGTCCATCCCAGGCCGGTGTTGGCGACGCGCGCCGGAACGGCCCGGGTTTCGTCGTCGAGCAGCTCGTGCTCCCACACCTGGCTGTTGTAGGT
>CAXTNS010000253.1:3180-9107 GCA_964245465.1 uncultured Thermoanaerobaculia bacterium | reverse complement strand
TCCTCGGGCAGGTCGAGCAGCACCTCGCCCGCGCTCCAGAGGCCCCGCCGCAGGGTCACGCCCACACGCAGCGCTCCGGGCTCCAGGGTGTCGCGGATCAGCAGGTGTGAGGCGCCGGGGAGGTCGGGCGGCGAGCCGAGCCGGTGGGCGCCGATCACCCAGAGATCGTCCACGTCCGGGCTCCCCTCGATGCGCGCGCGCCAAGCCGCGATCTCGGCGTCCATGCCCTCGCGGGAGGTCCGCGAGCCCACCAGCCGGCGCAGGCCGTCCATCGTCATCCCGGGAGAGAGCGGACCTTCCGGCTCCTGCAGGAGCCCCCAGCAGAAGGCCGCTCCGGCTTCCTCGGCCCGGCGGGCGAGGGCGATCACCACGGCGATCTGGACGATGCGGGGGGAGCCGAGCTGCCCGGGGCCGGCGTCGAAGACGGCGAGGAGCGTCCGGCCCCGGGCCGGCACCTCCAGCGGATCCAGAGAGGCGGCGACCCGCTCGAGGAGCGGCACGAGCGAAGCGGCGGCCTCTCCGGAAAAAACCTCCAGATAAGGCGACCACGCCGGAAGCGAGCCGGGTGACTCCATTCGCGTCTGATCCTCCCCCCGTGGGCCACCCGAGGGGGCGGCCCGCCATCCCAGATGAAGAAAAGAAAGTGCTCTAGCTTAATAGTGCAGGAGGGGGGCTGTCGAGGGACGCCCGGGATCTAAGTCGACATGATTTCGTCCCGACCCTCGGCATCACAGGGGCCGTGCCGGCCCACGACCGGACGTTTCCGGGAGTCCGGGGAGCCTTTCCGGGCCTTCGGGGAGCGTTACCGGGCCGCCGGCCCGGCCCGAAGAGAAAACGGTCCGGCCCTCGAGCCCGGTGACTTGCCCCGCGGGGAAAATGGCTGGGTAAGAGGGGAAAACGGCTGGGGAACGCCCGCTGATGGCGGGGGCGTTCGACGCGGACGGCTATCCCGGCAGCGAGAACGGGTGCGGGAACATCTCCGCCAGAGTGGACTCCTCCCGCGCGCCGTTGACGTTGACGACGAGGATGGGGAGGTCCTTCGTGAACTCCAGGAGGGTCTGCCGGCAGAGGCCGCAGGGGTACGCCGGGGGCGTGGCGTCCGTGACCACGGCCACGGCCTGGGGCTTCCGGAGCCCCGCGGAGGCCGCGGCGGCCATGGCGTTGCGCTCGGCGCAGACCGCGAGGGCGGGGATGCAGTTCTCGACGTTGGCCGCGGCGTGGATCGAGCCGTCCTCCATCAAGATCGCTGCACCCACGGCGAAATGGCTGTAGGGCGCGTAGGCGTTGGCGCGGGCGGCCTTGGCGGCGGCGGCGAGCGGCTCCCAGTCCGGTTTTTCCCGGTCCATAAGATAGGAATGTAGCACGCCCTCTGTGATACCGTACGAGCGCTTCCGGGCTCCGCGGCCGGAACCGCGCCCGGTGCACCCTTTTTCCCCTACAGTTTTCCAGGAGGAGCACGGCTTTGGCCAGGACATTCAATGACTTGACCCCGCCCGCGGACGGCCAGCAGATCGTCTGGCGCGAGGCGGAGGATCGTTTGGAGGTGCCGGACCGGCCCATCATCCCCTTCATCGAGGGGGACGGCACGGGACCGGACATCTGGAGGGCCACCCGCCGTGTGCTCGACGGCGCGGTGGAGAAGGTCTACGGCGGCAAGCGCGCCATCGCCTGGTTCGAGGTGCTCGCCGGGGAGAAGGCCTTCAATGCGAAGAACGACTGGCTCCCCCAGGACACCCTGGACGCCATCCAGCACTACCGCGTGGCCATCAAGGGACCGCTCACGACCCCGGTCGGCGGCGGCATCCGGAGCCTGAACGTCACCCTGCGCCAGGTGCTCGACCTCTACGCCTGCGTGCGCCCCGTGCGCTACTACCCGGGGGTGCCCTCGCCCGTGAAGGAGCCCGAGAAGGTGGACATGGTGATCTTCCGGGAGAACACGGAGGACGTCTACGCCGGCATCGAGTGGCGCTCGGGCTCGGAAGAGGCGGCCAAGGTCATCGAGTTCATCGGCGGGCTGGGCAAGAAGATCCGCCCGGACAGCGGCATCGGCATCAAGCCCATCTCGGCGATGGGCAGCAAGCGGCTGGTCCGCAAAGCCATCCAGCACGCCGTGGCCTGCGGCCGGAAGAGCGTCACCCTGGTGCACAAGGGCAACATCATGAAGTTCACCGAGGGGGCCTTCAAGGACTGGGGCTACGAGGTGGCCCGCGAGGAGTTCGGCAACGTCACGGTGACGGAGGACGAGGTCTGGAGCACCCACGGCGGCAAGGCCCCCACGGGCAAGGTCGTCATCAAGGACCGCATCGCCGACTCCATGTTCCAGCAGGCCCTGCTGCGGCCGGACGAGTACGATGTCCTGGCGACCACGAACCTCAACGGCGACTACCTCTCGGACGCTCTGGCCGCCCAGGTCGGCGGGCTCGGCATGGCGCCGGGCAGCAACGAGGGCAACGGCTTCGCCGTCTTCGAAGCCACCCACGGCACGGCTCCCAAGTACGCAAACCAGGACAAGGTCAACCCGGGCTCGCTGATCCTGTCCGGCGTCATGATGCTGCGCTGGCTCGGCTGGAACGAAGCGGGAGACGCCATCGAGGCGGCCCTGGCCAAGACGATCGACCAGAAGCGGGTGACCTACGACCTCGAGCGGCAGATGGAGGGGGCGACGCTGCTCAAGACGTCCGAGTTCGCGGAAGCCATCGTTTCGAACATCTAAACAAACCCGATTCAGGAGAATCCTTGATGCGATACAAAGTTACCGTGGTGGGCGCCGGCAACGTGGGCGCGACGTGCGCTCAACTGGTCGCCCAGGCGGATCTGGCGGACGTGGTCATGGTGGACGTGGCCGCGGACCTCGCGACCGGCAAGGCGCTGGACATGATGGAGTCGGCCCCGGTGCTGGGCTTCAACGCCCACATCACGGGCGGCGGCGACTACGATCCCACGGCCGGCTCGCACGTCTGCGTGGTGACCGCGGGCCTGGCCCGCAAGCCCGGCATGAGCCGGGACGACCTCCTGGCCAAGAACACGGAGATCGTCTCCGAGGTGGTCCGCCAGCTCGTCTCGCGCTCGCCCGAGACCATCCTCATCATCGTCACCAACCCGCTCGACGCCATGTGCGAGGTGGCCCGCCGCGTCTCCGGCTTCCCCCGCGAGCGGGTGATCGGCATGGCCGGCGTGCTCGACGCCGCCCGCATGCGGTGGTTCATCGCCGAGAAGCTGAAGGTCACCGTGGAAGACGTGGACGCCTTCGTGCTCGGCGGCCACGGCGACACCATGGTGCCGCTGCCGCGCTACGCCACGGTCAACGGCGTGCCCCTGCCGCAGCTTCTGGACGCCGCGACGATCGAGCAGATCAACGACCGCACCAAGAACGGCGGCATCGAGATCGTCAACTACTACAAGACGGGCTCGGCCTACTACGCGCCCGGCGCCTCCTCTTACGAGATGGTAGCCGCCATCCTCAAGGACAAGAAGAAGATCCTCCCCTGCGCCGTCTACCTCCAGGGCGAGTACGGCTACAAGGACCTCTTCATCGTCGTCCCCTGCCAGCTCGGTCTCGGCGGCATGGAGAGGGTCGTCGAGCTGAAGCTGACGGTCGAGGAGAAGGCCCAGCTCGACAAGTCGGCCCAGGCGGTGAAGGGGCTGGTGGAGGCGTTGCCGAAGGCTTGAGGCAACCTACAATAGAGCGTTCTCGTACCTAGCCCATGCGGAACGCTCGCTCCCTCCTCCTCTGGCTGATCGCCGGCCTCGCCGGGCTGGCCCTGCTCGTCTGGGCCTTCCCGCGCGCCTTTCCTTTTCTGCCGGAACCCTGGTCGACCTCGCGGACCGAGGCGGTCTCGATCGTCCTGGAGCGCATTCGTGACGTGGGGGAGCCGGTCAAGGATCCCTATATCGTCGTGGCGCTCGACCGGGACTTCTTCCTGGAGCGCCGCCTCCAACTCGCCCTGGACCAGCGGGGCGAGGGGCCCGTGCGGGAGTCGAAGCTGGCGGACCAGATCAGTGGCTGGCAGGTGCTCGTCTATCCGCAAGGGGCGCCGCGCAATGACTGGGCCTACCAGGCCTACGTCTCCCCCCGGGGCGAGATCCTGGCGTTGCGCCAGCGGTTCGATCCCGAGACCCCGGGCGCGCCGGTCTCCCAGCAAGAGGCGAGGACGCGGGCCGAGGCTTTCCTCAAGCAACAGGGGATCGACCTCTCGCACTATGACGGACCCGAGTTCCGGAGCCAGCAACTGGCCCGCCGTACGGACCTGACGGTCCGCTACCGCGACCGCCGGAACCCCCTGGTTGGCGGGAGCACCCATGGCTTCCAGGTGTTCTTCGCCGGCGACCGCCTGGCGGGTTTCAACATGTGGCTGGACGATCCCAAGGAGAAAGACCTCGCTCAGTCGCTCCGGGGCTTCAACTTCCTGTTCGTGAGCCGGGTGGTCTGGATCTTCCTGCTCGCCGTCCTCCTGGCCTTCCCGTTCCTCAAGCGCTATCACGAGGGAGAGATCGGCGTGCGCCGCGGCGTCCAGATCTTCCTCCTCGTGGCCGTCTCGGGCCTGGTCCTGATCCTGCTCTCGGGGCGCGTCAATTCCGAAGGGAACGGCTTCGGTTTCGCCTCCCGGCAGCAGAACACCTGGCTCGTCGCGCTGTTCCAGATGGTCTTCATGATCCTGCCGGCCGCGGTGCTCTCCTTCTTCGCCTGGTCCGTGGGCGAGTCCATCTGCCGCGAGCGCTGGGGGCACAAGCTGGCGGCTTTCGACGCCCTGTTCCAGGGTGACTTCGCGAACCGGACCGTGGCCCGCTCCGCCTTCCGGGGCTGGATGGCGGGGCTCGCGGCCACGGGGGGAGTGACGGCCCTGCTGGCCGCCCTCCGCGGCCTGGGTGCCTGGCCGTTCTCTTCCATGATCCTGAACGCCGACACCCGATGGCCGGGCCTGGAAATGGTTCTGGGGTCGATCGCGGTCACTCTCCCTTTCTATGTCGCGATCGTCCGCTGGCTCCTGCCGGTCGTGGCCCAGCGCCTGGGGGTGTGGGCGGGCTGCTTGGCCGCCGTGGTGGTGGCGGCCGTGGTCCTGCCGCCCCTGATCCTGGCGGTTCCCATGGGCTGGACCTTCGCCATCAGCCTCCTCGTCGCCGGCCTGCTGGTGGCCCTCTTCGTGGCGACCGATCTGCTGACGGTGCTCCTGGCAGGGTTCGTGGCCCAGACGCTGCTCGCGGCCTGGCCTCTGCTGACGGCCCAGGACGGGAGCCTCCAGGTCCAGGGCTGGCTCGCGCTGGCTCTGCTGGCGGTGCCGCTCCTCGCGAGTGTCCGCCATCTCGCGAGCGGCAAGGATTTCGTCTACCGCTACGAGGACGTGCCGCCCCACGTGCGGCGCATCGCCGAGCGCGAGCGCCAGCGGGTGGAGCTGGAGACGGCCCGGCGCATCCAGAGCTCCATCCTGCCCGACCTGCCGCCGCGGCTCGCGGGGGTGGACATCGCCCATGCCTACCTGCCGGCGTCCGAGGTGGGGGGCGACTTCTACGACGTGCTGGCGCTGGAGGACGGCCGCCTCGCCGTGGCCGTGGGGGACGTGGCGGGCCACGGCGTCTCCTCGGGGCTCATCATGTCCATGGCCAAGTCGGCGCTCGCCGTCCAAGTGACCTTCGATCCCGAGGTGGCGGAGGTCTTCCGGACCCTCAACCGCACCGTCTTCCAGACCGCCCGCAAGCGGCTGCTCGCGACCCTCTGCTACGCGCTCGTCGATCCGCGCCGGCTGGAGATGGTCTACGCCTGCGCCGGCCATCTGCATCCCTATCGCATCACGGCCGCGGGCCGCGTCGATTCCCTGGAGTCGATCGCCTATCCGCTCGGGGTGCGGGGCGAGCTCCGGATTGAGGAGCACACCGCGCGCTTGGCGCCAGGCGACACGCTCTTCCTGTTCAGCGCCGGCCTGGTCGAGGCC
>CAXTNS010000253.1:0-3170 GCA_964245465.1 uncultured Thermoanaerobaculia bacterium | reverse complement strand
CAGTTTCAGCAGCTCGCCCCACACCTCCTGCTGACTTTCCATCAGCTGGTCGGCGGTCAGCGCGATGGCGAGCAGCTGGTCGGTCGGGGTCGCGCCTTCCGGGCTCAGCGTCTCGACGCCGGCCTGGTCGAGGCCCGGCGGGAGGGGAACGACGAGCTCTTCGGCTTCGAGCGTCTGGAGCAGAGCCTCGCCCGCCACGCGGGACGAGGCGTCGAGGGCGTGCGCGACGGCGTCCTCGCGGATGTCACCCGCTTCACCGGCGACGCTCCCCGCGAGGACGACCAGACGATCGTCGTGCTGCGCCTGCCGTGAGATAGAGTCTCCTCGTGAGCTCTCCCATCGAGACGATGTTCTCCAACATCTACGAGTCCAGGGCCTGGGGCGACGGCGAGACCGTCTCGGGTCCGGGCTCCACGCTGGAGTACACGGCGGCCTTCCGCGACGACCTCGCCCATCTGCTGCGGGAGCTCGGCACGCGCACGCTCCTAGACGTCCCCTGCGGGGATTTCAACTGGATGGGGGAGGTGGTGCGCGGGATCGAGCACTATATTGGGGCCGACGTGGTGCCGGGCCTCATCCAGCGGAACCAGCTCCGCCATGCCGATCCCGCACGGACTTTTCTGCACCTCGACATCACCGCCGGTCCCCTGCCCCGGGCGGACGTTCTCCTCTGTCGCGACTGCCTGGTCCACTTCTCTTTAGAGGACGTTGACGCGGCCCTCCGGTGCATCCGGGAGAGTGGGGCGACCTGGCTGATCACCACCACCTTCACCGGACCGCGTGAGAACGAGGACATCCCCACGGGATTCTGGCGGCCCCTCAATCTCGAAAGGCCGCCGTTCAACTTTCCGCCGCCCCTCCGGCTGATCGACGAGAAGTGCCAGCGCGGGGATAGGGCCTACGCGGACAAGCACCTCGGGCTCTGGGAGATCGCGAAACTTCCCATCTTTAATTCTAATTGTCAGATGGAGTTGCGCCCCAACCCATAAGGTCGACGGACTTTTTCACTGGATCTCGACCGCGACCCAATGGATCCGGGATTTTCTGCTGGGTCGTGGCCCCGTATCCAATGGGTCGGCAGTTTTTTCTGATGGGTACGGTGTTTTTTTACCAGGAAAAAAGCGAGATCCAATAGGTCAGACGTTTTTTCTATTGGGTCGAGGAGCCGGATCCAATAGGTCCGAGGTTTTTTCTGGCAGGCCGTGGCCACGATCCGACATGCACCAGAGATGCCGCTAAGGTATAGCCTCTTGCCTGAGGGTAACGCTTGTGGTCGGAGGATCATGGCAGTCTGACAAAGTAGAATTAAACCAGATCCCGCAGCACCAGCGTGACGTCCCGTGTCGCGCCACCGGACATGGACGCCGCCGCCTCTCGCCGGCGCCCCGCGTCCCATCAAATCCGCCGGTCGAGACCTTGGCTCGGGCGAGGATCGAGGCCGGATCTTCAGCAGCGTAAGCCCGCGACAGAGGCACCGCGAGCAGGAAAAGAGCGGTGAGGAGGGTGGCGGTGTTCATGTCCCCCCTTACGCCGGAGGAGTGGGAACGTTACACTGGCTTCGAGATCGATCGCGGAGCTTCCGTCGATCGGGAACCCCGTTCTCTGATAGGATGCCGGGCATGGACGAAAACCGCCCGGCTTACCGTCTTAAAGCGCCTGGTCCCATGGACACGCTCTCTCCTTTTCGCTTGCCGGGCCGCGGCTCCTTCCCGCAGGTCGATGATCATCTGGTCGAGCCGGAGGTCACGCGTGACGAGATCATCGGCGGCCTGCGAGTAGTCGCTTCGCCCGCCAAGCCCCCCCACGCCCGCCAGCACACCCGGTTGGACTATCTCATCCTGGCTCATGTGCCTCCTGGCTACGACGCGGCTACGGACCTGCTCACTCGCCACGACGAGGAGTCGGACTTCGCTACCGACACCTGCGTGTACAAGGAGGGCCTCGATCCGGCGACCGGTACGCGCTACCTGGAGGAGATCGCCTTCGAGGTGGTCTCAGAGCAGAACGAGAAGTACGTGACGGAGAAAGCCCAGCGGATGCATCGCCGCGGGGTGCGGCGGATCTTCACAGTCTGGGTCAAGAACCAGCGGGTGTGCGAGTGGGCTCCCGAAAGCCAAAGCTGGCGCCTCTTGAATCCGAGCTCATGGATTGAGGATCCCTGCCTGGTGGCGCCGCTGTCCGTGGCGGCTCTGCTCGACGCCGCCATGGCCGATGATGCCGTGGTGAAAGCCCTGGCCGCCAAGGGCAACCCGGAAATTCAGCGACGGGAAGCGGCAGCCGAGGCCAGGGGCGAGGTCAAGGGAGTTGCTGCGGCCATCCTCAAGGTCTTGGACGCGCGCGGTTTTGATGTGAGCCCCGCGAAAAGGCAGGAGATCTTGAGTTGTGAGGACGCCGACCGGCTGGACCTCTGGCTACGCCGTGCCGCTGTGGCCTCTTCCGCCGACGAAGTCACTTCAAAGTCCTGAGAGAACTTCGCCCCCGGTATTTTGGACTGGGGGTGAAATTGTTCGCGTCTACACCAGCCCTTCCGCCTTCCTGGCCGGGTTGGTCTGAGGCTTCTCGGGCTCCAGCGAGCCGCTCATCAGCACGGCCAGGGGGCGGAGGGGCCCGACGTGCTCGCAGATGATCTTGAGGGTCGAGGTTATGGGCACGGCGAGCACCATGCCCCAGGGGCCCCAGAGCCAGCCCCAGAAGATCAGGGAGAGCAGCACCACCAGCGTGCTCAGGTTCAGGCTCTCGCCCATCACCCGCGGCTCGACGACGTTGCCCGCGGCGAACTGCAGACCCGCGTTGAGCAGGGAGATCAGCAGCGCCATGCCCGGAGAGAACTGGAGGAAGAGGAAAGCCGCCGGCAGGCCCACGGAGAGCACCGCGCCTACAGTGGGAATGTAGTGGGCCAGGAAGGTCAGCAGACCCCAGAACAGGGGAAAGTCCACCCCGAAAGCCGCGAACAGCACCGCGACCACTATGCCCAGAAGCAAATTGAACACCGTCTTCATCATCAGATACCGGCGGATTTCTTCCTCGATGTCGCGCATCACCGTGCCCAGCCGCTCGGCATGCGTGGCCGCGAAGGCCAGCCGGAGCTTCTCCGGGAACGCTTCGCCTCCCGAGAGCAGGAAGACCAGGAAGAGCAGCACCAGGAAGGCGTCATTGAACAGGACCAGGAA
>CAXTNS010000252.1:6245-9115 GCA_964245465.1 uncultured Thermoanaerobaculia bacterium | reverse complement strand
CTCCCGTAGGGGCGGCCCTACGTGGCCGTCCTGGGGTGGGGGCTTGGCCAGGGCGGCTACACGGGGCCGCCCCTACATCCTCTCATCCGGCTACCGCCGCCGCGTCACCGTAATCTTCACGTCGGGGTCGCTCCAGGCCCGGTTGTTAGCCAGGTAGCCGTCCCCTGAGACTTCCAGCACGAAGGCGAAGTAGTAGGAGCCGGCCGGCACGGAGGTGGGCACCTTGACGGGGCCCAGGGCCAGGGTCTTGGCCTCCCCGGAATTGACCTGGCCGCGGAGACGGAACTTCTTCAACAGGATGGCCCCCTCCAGGCTGAAGCGCTGCGGCACCAGGTAGACGGTGACGTTGGGATTGGAGAAGGCCTCCGTGCCCGGATTCTCGATCTTGACCGGGTTCAGCAGCTTGACGTTCTTCCCCGCGCGGACCGAAGACGCGGAGGCGCGGACCGGCACGTAGGTCACGGGCGAGGAATCTTTCAGACTGTAGGAGCTGATCAACCCGTCCAGGAGGGATGTGCCCGGATAGGTGCTCCGCACCGCCGCGGCGTCCTCGGCGAAGAGGGTGGCCAGGGGGCGGCTGGAGCTCATCACTGAATCCCGCGGAACGGAAGACGGACTGGGCCCGTAGTACCCCCAGGCCAGCCCAAGACCGCTCAACATCACGTGCTTGAACGAGAACGGGCCGTCCGGCCGGGTGGCCGCGTCGTCGTCGAGCGTCCACTCATAGGCGGGATTGAAAGCGAGGTCGGCTTCGACGGTGTGGCCGTTCAGGACGCGCAGGCTGATGGCGCTGACCCCGGTGCCCCAGCCGGAGCCGAACTGCTGCACCATCTGCGCGTCGGTCGGAAAGCCGGCGACGTCGAAGACGCCGTTGCCGAAAGCCCACGTGGCGGACGGCTGGCTGGTGGGCTGGAAGAGGTCGGCGTAGACGTTCCAGTAGGCCATCTGATCCCAGTCCACGTGGTAGAAGCGGTTGCCCGGCTGGATCAGGTTGAAGACGACGTGTGCGACGGCGGGATCGATGATGACGAACTTGGCGCTTCGCGAGTCCCAGGCCTTGGCGGGCAACGTGGGATCCTCGGCGCGGGGAGCGCGCCACGCCGTGTCCGATGCCTTCGGGCGGGCTTCGACCTCGGCGAGCAGCTCCCGGGCGTAGCTCAGGGTATCGACAAACCCGCCCTCGCTCTCCGCAAAAACGCCCTGCCAGGCGCCCGTCACCGGGGTAAGGGTGGGCCGGCCGAAATCCTCCAGGAAGAGGAGATAGCGGGCGCCGGTCTCCAGGAACGTCGAGAGTGAGGTGAGGTGCGTCTCCTCGCCCACCGTGCCACCCGGCACCGTGAGGGTGATCCGTTCGGGGGCGCCGCCCTTGAGCCGCTCCTCGATCCTCAGGCCGTACTCGGTGACGATCAGCGTGTGCTGCGCGTTCCATAGGCTGCGGACGTTCTCCACCACCGCCACCACCACGTGGGGGGAGCCCGCGGCCAGTTGGCGCGCCGTCAGCGGCAGAGGAAAGGAGTGGAGCGGTGGCGCGGTCATCGCGGCCAAGACCGCCAGCAACGCCATGAAACAAGACTTCCGGATCGACATGGTCTCCTCCTGCAGGAACGACCACCTGGGACAGACGGCAAGAAACAGCATTCTATACGGGGGGCCTTAATAGAGATCAAAAACCAGGATCCGTCCCTCGGTCGGCCCGTTCATCACCGGGATCCGGCGGCGGGGGCGCAGACCGATGCTCTTGCCGCGGTCCTCGCCGGTCAGCACGGCCGCCTTCCATCCCTTGAACCGCTGCTTCAGGAGGTCGCCCAGGGCACGCCAGCGGTCCGCGTCCGTCCGCAGGCGTTCGCCGTGGGGCGGATTGACCAGCACGAGGCCAGGGCCTGAGGGCGGCTCCCAAGCCAAGGCATCGAAGGCGTCGCCGCGGGTCAGGGCCGAGCGGTCGAGCAGGTTGGCCCGCTCCAGGTTGGCCCGCGCCGCGGCCAGGGCCTCGGCCGAGATGTCGTTGCCGTGGACGCGCACGCCCGGGCCGGGGACGAGCAGGGGCTCCTGGAGCAGGGCGGTGAAGGCCTGGGCGTCGTAGCCCGGCAGGCGCTCGAAGGCCCAGTGGCGGCGCAGGCGGCCGGGCGGCCAGCCGAGGGCGAACCAGGCGGCCTCGACCAACAGCGTGCCCGAGCCGCACATGGGGTCGACGACCGGGCCGCGGCCGTCCCACCCCGAGGCGAGCACGCAGGCGGCGGCGATCTGCTCGCGCACGGGCGCCGCGGCCGACACGGCGCGGTAACCCCGGCGGTCGAGCGGCTCGCCGGACGTGTCGAGCAGCAGGGTCGCGACGTCGCGATGGAGCCGCAGCCGGAGATGGAGGTCCGGGTTCTCGCGGTCCACGTCCGAGCGTCGGCCCCAGCAGTCGCGCTGGCCGTCCACCAAGCCGTCCTTGAGCGACAGGGCCGCCCAGCGCGTGTCGCGCACCTCCGAGGCCGTCGAGGTGGCCTGGATGGCGAAGCTGCGATCCGGGTGGAACAGCGAGGCCGCGTCCAAGCCGCCCCGCCGCAGTCCGCCCCGCAGTAGCCCGGGTTGGCTGGAAACCAGGGACCGGGCACCCGCCGCGATCTCACCGCCGTCCCTGGCCTCCCACGAGGCCAGTTCCACCAGCACCCGGTTGGCCGTGCGCAGCCGCCAGTTGGCGCGCCAGCAGTCCCGCCAGTCGCCCGTGAACGACACGGCCCCCCGCTGCCGCTCGACGTCGCGGGCGCCCAGGGCGCGCAGCTCCGCCTCCAGGATCTCCTCCAGGCCGAGCCCGCAGGTGGCGACGAGACCCAGGGGCTTCAATGCCGCTGGCGCTCCAGAAAGGGGAGGACGGCGCGCAGGAAGGC
>CAXTNS010000252.1:0-6235 GCA_964245465.1 uncultured Thermoanaerobaculia bacterium | reverse complement strand
CCTCACGGCGGCGAGTTGGTCCTCATAAATCATCTTCGTGTCGTGCAGCAGCCGGCCGATGAGCGTGCTCTTGCCGTCGTCCACGCTCCCGCAGGTGAGGAACCGGAGCAGCTCCTTCTTCTGGTGGCGCGCGAGGTAGGTGCGGTCGGCGTCCAGCACGAGGGTATAGCCGTTCGCCTTCAGGCCCGCCACCAGCCGGGCGACCGGCTCGTTGAGCCAGAAGATGTCGGACCAGCCCGCCACGAACTCGGCGTGCGGCATCAGCTCGGCCGCCCTGCGCCCCGAGGCCGGCGAGATCACCTCGTCGTGGGCCCCCCAGACGACCAGGGCGGGCACGCCGATCTTCTTCAGCTCCACCCGCTCGCCCGGCGGGGCGAGGGCCGTGAGGCCCACGTAGGCACGGCCCACGCCCTCGATCCGCAGCCGGTCCAGATAGGCCTGGACGATTTCCGGGGTCACCTTCGAGTCGTCCCAGTAGGAGCGCAGCAGGGCCTTGCGGATCATGCCCGGCCGCAACGCCACGGAGCGCACGAAGAGCTCGGAGAGCAGGCGCAGGCCCGCGGCCCGGTTGCGCCGGTCATCCGAATAGGTGGGCGCGGAGCTGTCCACCAGCACCATGGAGCGGAACCGCTCGGGATGGCGCGAGGCCAGGTACAGCGTCAGGCCGCCGCCATAGGAGTGACCAAAGACGTGGGCGCGGTCGATCCCCAGCGCATCCATCACTCCCAGCACGAGCTTGCCCTGCCCCTCGCGCGTGTAGCTCTCGCGGGACTTTGGCCGTTCGGTGTAGCCGAAGCCGTTCAGGTCGATCGCCACCACCCGGTAGGACCGGGCGAGCTCCGGCATCACCCCGCGCCACGAGTACGTCGAGCCGCCGAAGCCGTGGAGCAGCACGACCGGCTCGCCCGCGCCCGCCTGCTCGGTGTGCACGAGCTGCCCGCCCACCCGCACGAAGCGGTCCGCCGGGATCTCGCGGCGAATCTCCGAGAAGGACCGAAGTGAGACGCAGCCGGGGAGCCAGACGGCGAGGGGAAGGAGGACGAGGAGCAGGGGCAAACGCATGGCGGGAGCATATATCGGCGTCCGGCCCGCCCCGTGCATGCCGGAGGCCTTTGGAGGTCCCGCCATGAAGTACCCGCGAATCATCCCCCTCGTCCTCTTCGCCTGCTCCGCGGTCCCGGCTCTCGCCGAGGAGGGTCTGGTCTTTCAGGCATCGCTCGGGATGGCGGAGAGCCTGCAGACTTCGCTCACCATCCGCCAGTCCGACTTCGAGGACCTCGACTTCGACGCGGACTACGAGACGCAGCCGTTCACGGACCCCGTCTACTACTCGCTTCGTGCCGGCTGGTGGCGAGGGCGGGGAGGCTGGGAATTGGAGGTCATCCACCACAAGCTCATCCTGCGCAACCCTCCGCCCGAGTTGCGGCGCTTCGAGATCTCCCACGGCTACAACTACGTGACCGTCAACTGCGGCTGGGACCTGGGAAGGCTCCTCCTGCGGGCCGGCGCCGGCGCCATCCTGGCCCACCCGGAAGGGAGTGTGCGCGGCCAGCCCGTCAACCCGGAGAACGAGTACCACTGGACCGGTCCGGCCCTTCAGGTGGGAGCAGAGAAGAGGTTGGCATTCCGGGAGCGGTGGGTCCTGGGGATCGAGGGGAAAATCTCGGCCGCCCGCGCCGTGATCCCCATCCCGGGTGGAGACGTGGACGCGCCGAACGTGGCGGTTCATGCTCTCGTGGGGCTGGGATACCGGCCCCCGGCGCGCAGGCCGTAAAGCGATGCTACGGGGCCTCGGAGGCCCGGCCTGCGAGGTTTTCCACGCTCAGGCGCACGGCGAGCACGATCCGCTCGGCCAGCTCGGTCCGGCTCAGGGCCTGGATCTCCGGTGTGTCCGCGTCCAGCAGGCCGTAGGCGCGGAGGACGTTGCGCAGGTGCCACTCGCTCAGGGCCTTGAGCTCCTGCCGCAGCAGGTCCTCCCCCTTGGCGTAGACGGAAAAGGGGTCGAGCACCGCCTGGGCGGCCGGAGCCGGAGGGGCCCAGGGGCCGGGAGCCGGACCGTCGTAGGCCGGCTCGACGTGGACGGCGGGCCTGGACGGGCGAGCCGGCTCCAGAGTCCGCGCCAGGGAGCCTTCCAGGTAGACCTGGGTCAGGCCGGTGGCCCAGTAGAGGAGGGCGTCGCGGTCGGGCTGCCGCGTCTCCCGCTGGGAGCGCAGGACCTCGGAGCCGTCCCCCGGCACGAACTCGATCCAACCCTCCCACCCCCCATCCGGAGCGGCACGTCCGCAGACCCGGGCCGTGTAGAAGGTCCCTCCGGATACGGACAGAAGCTCCTGGAACTGCATGAGTACCTCGGCCATGACCTGCACCTCCTCTTGAGAGGACCGGCGGGGCCGGTCTCATCGGGAGTTGTGCAAATCCATTGCCACCCGTCTATGGGATCAGATCGTCAGATCTCACCACGCAGCCAGCGCGCCTTGGCCATACGCCGCTGGATGGAGCGGACCTTCCGCTGGTAGGAGCGGCTCTTGGCGCCCGGGTGCCAGCTCTTGGGACGGGGGAGGCTCGCGGCCAGCTCCGCGGCCTGGCGCTCGCTGAGGCTCCGGGCCGGCCTGCCGTAGTAGTGGCGGGCGGCGGCCTCGGCCCCATAGATCCCCCGGCCGAGCTCCACGTAGTTCAGGTACAGCTCGAGGATGCGCCGCTTGCTGAGCTCGTTCTCGAGCTGGCGGGTGAGGATGGCCTCCTTGACCTTGCGCAGCGGGTTGTAGGAGGCGGAGAGCCAGAGGTTCTTGGCGAGCTGCTGGGTGATGGTGGACGCGCCGCGGGGAAGCTCCTTGTCCTCCCAGGCGTCCTCCAGGGCGGTCTGGATCTCCTTCTCGTCGAACCCCTCATGGGAGAAGAAGCGGATGTCTTCCGAGACGATCACCGCCCGCTTGAGGTTCGAGGAGATCCGGGAGTAGGGCACCCACGTCTGCTCGACCTCCTTTTTCGCTCCGAAGATCCCCCAGCCCCGGTACTTCTCGATGAACGCCGTGGTCTTGGGGTGCGAGTGTTCGAGATCGCCCACGTCCGGCCAGGTCACGGCTTCCCAGACGAGCCACACCCCGAGCAGGCCGAGGATCCCGAAGAGCAGGAACCGCCTGCGCCCCCGGCGGGGCGCGTCGTAGGGGGGAGCGATCGACTCGACCATGAATGGGGAGGATGATACTTCAATCTCCCGGCCGGCTTCAGTTCCTGGCGGGAACCGGCAGCGCCACCACGACCTCCCGGTCCCCCTCGATCTCCAGCCTCTGGTCCGAGCGCAGGTTGCTCCGGGTCTCCAGGGCGGTCAGGGCGTAGGTGCCGGGGCGCAGGCCCTCCACGCGGAAACGCCCGTCCGGACCGGTCACGGTGTTGCCGCCGCTGCCGTCTCCCGATTCCACCAGCACCAGCGCGCCGCCGATGGGAGCACCGCCGCGCTCGACCCGCCCCGAGAGCACGAAGCCCGCGGAGAATTCGAGGTCCAGCCGGGCCTCGGACCCGCCCTCACCCAGGGACACCACACCGCCCGCCTGCCGGCTCCGGCCGGGAAGAGTGGCGATCACCTTCCACTCGCCGGGCCCGAGGCCCTCGACGCGGTAGCGGCCCTGGTAGCCGGCCTTCCCCCTCTGGCCGGGCCGGTCGGTCGAGGTGGCGACGACCTGGACCTGCGCCAGGTCCTGGAAAGGAAGGCCCAGGATGCGGCCTGAGACTGCGCCGCCCCGTTCGAGGCGGATCTCCAGTCCCGTCACCCGGGCTCCCGCGATCCGAATTTCCTGGGTGGCCGAGGCGTAGCCCGGAGTTTCGGCCTCGACGCGGTAGCGCCCCTCCGCCACGGCCTCGAAATGGAAGGCGCCGTCCGCTCCGCTCGCCGCGGGCGAAGCCCCTTCGCTCCCTTCCCGCGGCAGCAGGCGGAGGGTGGCTCCCGGGACCGGCCCTTCCGGTCCGGAAACCCGTCCGGAGACCTCGAAGCCCCGGCCGAGCCGGAGATCGAGCGGCGTCGTCCCCTCCTGGACCCTGACGCGCCTCCGGGCGGGCCGGAACCCCGCGTGCTCCGCGGCGACCGTGCGGTCCCCTTCGGCAAGCCCGCCGAGCTGATAGCGGCCTTCGCCGTCGGCGAACGTCTCGGGCCGGCCGGCGAGACCGAGATCCGTCTCCGCGGGCTGGTCGAGGACCATCACCCGCGCGCCGGCCACCGGAGAGCCGTCCGGAGCCAGGACCTGCCCCTCCACCACGGCGCCCCGGCGCAGGACCAGATCGATCCCCTCCATCCCGCTGCCATCTTTGAGATCGATCCCGCCGCGCGTCTCCGGCAGGTAACCCGAAGCCACGGCGGAGAGCTGGAAGCGTCCCGGCGCCAGGCCCACCAGCTCGAAGTGCCCTTCGGAGCTCACCTCGGCGGCGGCCGCGAACCGCACCCCGGCGGCCCGAGGCTCCTCCCCGGAATCCTCGGTGAGGACCACCCTCGCCCCGGCCACCGGGCCGCCCGACTCCTCGAGAACCGTGCCGGTGATCCGCGCCGAGGGCGTGAGCTCCACGGTCAGCGGCTCCGTCAGGGGCGTCTGGATGCGGGAGACCGTCCGCGCCGCGAAACCTTCGCGGGTGGCCCGGAGCGTCACCACGTCGCCGTCCCGGAAGCCGGTGAGGGAAAACGTGCCGTCGCCGCCCGTCACGGCCTCGCGGCCCGACGCCTGTCCGTTCGCCGGCAGATCGCCGGGAGAGATCCCGGAGCTGGGCGCCGCCTGGATGCTCGCGCCGGCCACGGGATCGCCTGCGGGATCGACGACGCGCCCGTCGAGCACGGCCCCCGTCTGGAGGGAGATCACGCCCAGGTCCGCGTTCCCCCGGCCGGGCGGGATCGCCACCTGCCGGACCCAGGTCGGCAGGAAGCCGCGGGCCCGGGCCTGGAGATCGAAAGAGCCTTGGCCCAGCCGGTCGATCCGGAACCGTCCCTGGGCGTCGGTGGAGGTCTTGAGCGTCGTCCGCCGGAGCGTCTCGACCCCCTCCAGGCTTTCGGAGGATGAGGACGGGATCAGGAGGACCTCGGCTCCGGAGATGGGCCTGCCCTGCAGGTCCACCACGCGGCCGGAGGCCGTGCGCGTCTCGACGGGAGCCAGGGCCAGGAGGGCGTCTCCGGATTGAGGCCGGTGGCCGGCCGCGGCGGCTCGCACGCGAAGCTCTCCAAAGCCCGGCATGGGCACCTCATAGCGCCCGTCCGCGCCGGCGCGGACGGAGCAGGACGGGAATCCCTCCGCCCAGACCCAGGCGCCGGCGAGCGGCTGCCGCGTCTGGCGGTCCACCACCTGGCCCCGTAGGATCCGAGGTGGCTCTAGAGCGAAGACGGCGTTCCGAAGAGCTCCCCGGGCCCATCGGCAGTCCGGAGCGGCCAAGAAGATCTCGGTCTCCCGGTCCCGGGGGACCGTCACGGCGAGGCGGCCCTCCTGGTCCGTCGTTCCCAGGCGCAGCCCCGCGACCGTGGCGGCGGCCACCTCCGGCACGGGCTTGCCCTGGCCGTCCCTGACGTCCAGGGTCCGCGCCACACCCGGCTTGAGGCTCACCGCGATCTCGCGCGCGACCTGGGGAGCGATCTCGATCCGTTCGGCCACGAATCCAGGAGCCGTCACCGTCAGCAGCAGCGGGACGGACGGAGCCACCTCCAGTTTCGCGGCACCGTCCTTGTCCGTCAGGACCTCCACGGGAGCCGGGACCCAGGAGCCCGCATCGCCGGGAACGGGATCGAACCGGACCACGGCTCCGCCAAGGGTCCGGCCCGAAGGATCGGTGATCCGCACCTCGATCCGGCGCGCCGGCACAAGGCGCAGAAGAGGCAGCGCGGCCGGTTCAATCAGAGGAAGAAAATCGAAAGCCGCTGGCGCGGAGCCCGGAGCACGTGCGGTCACCCGCCAGAACCCCGCCTCCGGGACGTTCAATGGCAACCTTTTTGGAGAAGGAAGACGGATCTCAGGATCCGTCAGCGAGACCAGATCCAGCGCCACGTTCCCCGGGAGCCCTGTTTCGATCGGAATCGGCTCCGCCGCTCCAAGGGGCGGGACACCGAGGAGGATCGCTATCGCCAGCAGACTTCTTTTCATGATCCATCTCCCTGGAAGCGGCCCGCCCGGAGAGCCTCTCCGGACGGGCGAAGGAGTGACTACGGAGTCCAGCCGGCGCCCGGACGGACGCAGCCGCCGACGCCGATGTTGTTGGCGAAGCAGTGGCA
>CAXTNS010000251.1:4010-9140 GCA_964245465.1 uncultured Thermoanaerobaculia bacterium | reverse complement strand
GTCCAGGGCGGCGACGTCGGACAGGGCCTCGCCCGCGATGACGACGTCCTGCCCCACGGCCACCATCTGGTGGGCCACGCTCCCTTCCTCGATGCGGAGAGCGGCTTCAGGACGTTGGGCCGTCTGGGCCAGGACAGGGGGTACGGCCAGGGACAGCAGGAGCGCCGGGACCAGGAATTTCACGGCGCTCATTCTGACGCGAGGAGACGGGGGAAGGAAAGCGCGTGCCCTGCGGGCTACTTCTCGACTCCCTTGCGGTGCGCCGCCGCCCCGGCCGGACGCCGGCGGCGGATCAGCGAGACCAGCAGGAGGTTCAGGCAGAGCACCAGGAAACCGAAGGCCCCGAGGCTCGCCGGCGAGGAGATCACCTTCTGGAAGACGAGCCCAACGCCCTTCCAGGAAGCGGCCAACAGGCCGGCCCCGGCCAGGAGGGCCGCCTGGAACATGCTCCCCACCGCCAGCAGCGCCGACACCCCCGAGGGCTCGGCGGACGAGCCGGCGACCATCAGAGCCGCCGCGAGACCGCCCAGCAGCACGAACACCGCCGCGGGGAAACGCCAGGTCCGGGGCGAGCGCGCCTCCCAGCCGGCCGGCTGGAGCGACGCCATCACCGTCTCCTTGAAATCGGGCCGCACGGCCAGGGCCGAGCTCCGGAGCAGCCCCTCCAGGGCCGACAGCTCCTCGCGCTCGCGCCGGCATTCGGCGCAGGAGGCGAGATGCTCGTTCAGGAGGGTCCGCTCCTCACCCGCGAGCAGGCCATCGGCATCCAGGTTCAACCATTCGCGGTACGTGCTGTGATCCGGCCTGTTCATAACCCTTGCCCCTTCGAACCTGCTGTCTTTCAATCGCTCAGAAAGTCCTGGAGCTTCTCCTTGAGCATCTGACGCCCGCGGAAAAGCTTGTTCTTCACCGTCCCCAGAGGCATCTCCTTGATCCTGGCGATCTCCTCATAGGGGAGCTCGCCGAAGTGGCGAAGCAGGATCAGCTCCCGGTACTCCCAGGGGAGGGACTCGATCGCTTCCTGGATCGCCTCTCCCCGCTCCTGGTTGCGCAGTTCGCCGTACGGGCCGCGCTCGGGTGACGGCAGGTCCCAGTCCCGTGCCTCCCCCTCCTCGTCTTCCTGCCGGAGCGAAACCACCTTGAGCCGCCGCCGGCGGATCTGGTCGATCGCCGCGTTCTGCGCCACCCGGAACAGCCAGGTCGAGAACTTGTACTGCGGGTCGTACCGATCCAGGACCTGGTACACCTTGACGAGGACTTCCTGGGCCAGGTCGTGCGCGTCGTCCGCGTTGCGCAGCAGCCGGAACAAATAGTTGACGAGGCGGCCCTGGTAGCGGTCGATCAGGTCGCCGAAGCGCTCCCGGTCTCCCTTGAGGACCGCCGCAACCAGATCTTCGTCGGTCGGCTGCTCCGTTCCCCTCGTCATGGGTGGATACGCAAGCTCACGGCCAAGGTTTCAGTGGGACCTTGCCAACGGACACCGGATTACCGGACCCCGCGGCCCTGGAGCCATCTGCCCAGGAGGAACAGGACAGCGCCTCCGGCCGCGACGGCCAGCTCCAGGCGGATCTGGTCGTAGACCATGCCGAAGATCAGGGCGCTGCCCACGATGACGAGCCCGAGGACCTGGAACAACCAGCCGAAACTGGAGCGCATCGGCGGGCGGACCCTAGAGAGGAGGCTTCGCGGAGCCTTCGGAGGTCAGGTCCTCCCGGGTGGCGAGGACGCCCTGCGCCTTGCCCGTGAGGAGCGCCAGCAGGTCCTGCTCGATGCCGTGGGGCGAGGTCTCCACGATCCGCCCCACCTCGTGGCCGCCGCGCCGCACGATGAAGGTCGGCAGATAGAGGACGCCGTCCTCCTTCACCCCCGCCGGCTCTTTCTTCTCGCGGTTCACGCCCACGTAGTGGACCTGGAAGGGGACGGCACCGCCAGTCTGGTCGAGCGCCTTCCAGAAGCGCGACACCTCGCGCCGGCTGTCGCCGCACCAGGTGCCGAGGTAGACCGTCACCTCGGCGCCCGGCTCCGGCGAGGCCAGGGCCTGCGCCACTCCCGCGTCCGGCTGCGCCTCGACCTCGGCCTGCACCCACGCGGGCGCCGCGGCCTCGACCTCCTCCCGCGTCACGGCTCCCACCAGCACGCTCTCCTCCTTCTTCGCTTCCCCTTCTCCACCGGCTGGACGCACGGTGGCGCAGGCGGAAGAAGCGAGGATCGCGGCGACGCAAAGTAACGGCAAAACGGCTTGACGGCTTACGGGTTTCATGGCCGGGGAGTGTATCGCAAACAGCCATTGAGGACTTGGAGGAAAGCTCCGGTGTAAATAGAATCCTGCCCACAAGGAGGCGACGATGATGAAAAAGACCTGGATCCGGCTCGTATTCGCCCTCTCGCTGGCCGCCGCGGCCGGCTTCGTCGGTCCGGTGCCCGAGACCGAGGCCGTGCTCAAGTGCCCGCGTGTCTACTGCTCCAGTCTGACCTGCAGCTCACCCTGCGTGCGCACCCTCGGGATGTGCACCGCCTGCAGCGGCGGGAACGGCACACCGGCGCGCTATTTCCGCTGCGTCAACCCGAGCAGCGGCGCCCAGTGCGGCGGTACCGCGCAGTACTGCCTCGACCCTGCCTGCCTTGGCTGAGCAGAAACGCTGACAAAAGGACGTCAAGGACATCAGAGTTATGGTCCCGTGGTCCTTGATGTCCTTGGGGTCCTTGACGTCCTTTTGCGTTGACCGCCCCGCCGTCCGCCAGTAACCTTCCCCATACATCCACGTAGAAGAACCAGCGGAGCCCCCGGCCATGGCCGCGGCGGGCCCCCCAGGAGTCCATTTCCGTGAAACGCAAGGTCTTCTGGATTTCCATAGCCGTCGTGCTGCTCGTGGCCCTCGGCGGATTCGCCGTCGCGCGCCGGGGTCCCAAGCCGACGGAGGTGCAGACGGCGAAGGTGGGCCGGGAGAACCTCCAGGCCAAGGTCAGCGCCAACGGCAAGATCCAGGCCCAGAAGAAGGTCGACATCTCGGCGACCATCCCCGGCCAGATCACCCGGCTCGCCGTCGAGGAGGGCGACCCGGTCAGGAAGGGGCAGTTCCTGCTCCAGATCGACCCGGTCAATCCGCGCGCCGCCGCCCGCAGCAACGAGTACTCCCTCCAAGCCCTGCGCGAGGAGGTGGAGTCCGCCCGCACCAGCCTCGCGCAGGCCCGCACCGACCTGCGGCGCGTCGAGCGGAACTACCAGTCAGGGATCGTGCCCGCCGCCGATCTCGACCGGGCGCGCACGGCGGTGCGCGCCGGCGAGGCCGCGGTCCAGATGGCGGAGCGCCGGGTGTCCCAGGCCGGCGCCACGCTCGAAGGAGCGCGCGACACGCTGGCCAAGACCACCATCCGCTCGCCCATGGACGGCATCGTCACGGCCCGGCGGATCGAGGAGGGGGAGGTCGCCGTGATCGGCATCCAGAACAGCCCGGGCACCGTGCTCCTCACCATCTCCGACATGTCGGTCGTCGAGGCCGAGCTCGAGGTGGACGAGACCTCGATCCCCAGCGTCAGGCTCGGCCAGGAGGCCCGGGTGCGGCTCGACGCCTACCCCAACCAGACGTTCCGCGGCGTGGTGACCGAGGTGGGGAGCAGCCCGCTGGTGGCGGCCGCCAACCAGGCCATCAAGTTCAAGGTCAAAGTGCGGCTCGAGAACCCGCCGGACGGCGTCAAGCCCGGCCTCTCGGCCCGCGCCGACATCCTGACCGGCTTCCGCGGCAACGCCCTGTCCGTGCCGCTCCAGGCCCTGGTGGTGCGCGACGTCGAGCGCAAACCGGGAGAGGTGCCGCCGCCCGACGCCCCCCGCGACCAGGAAGGGGTCTATCTCATGGAAAACGGCAAGACCCGCTTCCAGGCCGTCAAGACCGGCCTCATCGGCGACCTCTCGATCGAGGTGGTCTCGGGCCTCAAGGGCGGCGAGACGGTGATCACCGGCCCGTTCAAGGCCCTGCGGACGCTCAATCCGGGCGATCCCGTGGTGATCGAAAAGCCCAAGGAGGGAGAGGGGCGCGGCCCCGCCCGCTGATGGACGCCGCGGAGCTGTTCCGCGAGGCCCTGAGGGCCATCCGCACGCACGCCCTCCGGAGCTTCCTGACGCTGCTCGGCATCGTCATCGGGGTCGCCACGCTGGTGGGCGTGATCTCGGTCATCTCCGGGCTCAACGTGTTCGTGCGCGAGAAGCTCTTCCGCCTGTCTCCGGACGTCTTCGTCGTCACCAAGTTCGGCATCCTCAGGAGCCGTGAGGAATTCCTCGATGCCCTGAAGCGCCCGGACATCGAGTGGGAAGACTTCGAGAGGCTGCGCACCGATCTCAGGAAGGCCGAGCAGGTGGGGGCTCAGATGGTGGGAACCGGCGACGTCAAGTTCCGTGACCGCCGGCTCCCCCGCGTGCGCCTGAACGGCACCACGGCCAACTACGCCGACCTGCTGAGTCTCGACCTGGCGGCGGGCCGGTTCTTCCTGGACAGCGAGGGGCGGGCCGCCAAGGCGGTCGCCGTGATCGGCTGGGACGTCAAGGACGAGCTCTACCCCCATCTCGACCCGGTCGGCCGCGAGATCCTGATCGACGGCGTTCCCTACCAGGTGATCGGCCTCCTGACCCAGCAGGGGCGCATGCTCGGCGAGAGCCGCGACAACGTGATCGAGATCCCCATCGAGACCTACCGCAAGGCCTACGGCAGCCGCGCAAGCATCGACGTGCTGATCCAGGCCCGGGGAGGCGTCGAGGGGGTGGACGACTCGGCCGACGAGGCCCGGAGCCTGCTCCGCGCCCTGCGCCACACGGACTTCCGCGCTCCCGACCCGTTCGGCATCGTCACGGCCGAGAACCTGCAGGACATCTGGCGGCAGATCTCGGCCGCGGCCTTCCTCCTGACCCTCCTGATCGCCTCCGTGTCGCTCGGCGTGGGCGGGATCGTGATCATGAACATCATGCTCGTCGCGGTGGCCGAGCGCACGCAGGAGATCGGCCTGCGCCGGGCCCTCGGAGCGCGCCAGAAGGACGTGCGCCGCCAGTTCCTGCTCGAAGCCGCTCTGCTGTCGCTGGTGGGCGGGGTGGCCGGCGTGGCGTTCGGCACGCGCCCGCTTGACGTAGAACAGCGAGTAGTC
>CAXTNS010000251.1:0-4000 GCA_964245465.1 uncultured Thermoanaerobaculia bacterium | reverse complement strand
GGGGTGGACCGCGTGGCCCACTTCCCGGCCAACCTGACGCCGGGCATCGCCGTCCTGGGGCTCGCGCTGTCGCTGGCCGTGGGGCTCGCCGCGGGCTACTGGCCGGCGGTCCACGCCTCGAACCTGCTGCCCGTCGACGCCTTGAGGGCCGAGTGATGCCACGCCGGAAGGGTTTCTCCTGGACCGAGAACGTGCGCTTCGCCCTGGTGGCCATGCGAGCCCAGAAGCTGCGCACGGTCCTGACGCTCCTGGGCGTCGTGGCCGGGGTGGCGACCGTCATCATGATGGTCTCTTTCGTGACCGGCTTCGACCGCTCGGTGGCCAAGGCCTTCACCCGCTTCGGCACGCACCTCGTGCAGTTCCAGAAGTTCGAGCCCCGCTTCGGCGACGGCGACTCTCCCGAGGACGAGCGCAACCGGCCCGACCTGACGCTCGAAGACGCGGCGGCCCTGAAACGCCTGGCCACGCTCGCCGAGGCCGTCTCGCCCGAACGCTATCTGTTCAGATCAGCCGACGTGCGCTCGAGCCGCGAGACCGCCAACAGTCCGGTCCTCATCGGGGCCACCCCGGAGTACCCGCTTGCCAACAGCGCCTCCGTGGCGGACGGCCGCTTCCTCATCGACGCCGACCTGCGCCACGCCGCCCGCGTCGCGGTGCTCGGCGGCGACGTGGCCGACGGCCTCTTCCCCCACCAGGACCCGATCGGCCGCTCCATCACGATCGACGCCCGCTCCTTCCAGGTCGTCGGCGTGCTCGAAAGGAAAGGCTCCTTCCTCGGGGGCAGCAACGACAACCTGCTGCTGATGCCCATCACCACCTTCGACGAGACGCTCCCCCAGGTGCGCGACGACGGCGGCGACACCCTGCACATCGCGACTGTGCCCAGGCGGGCCGAAGACTTCGACGCCCTGATCGAGCAGGAGACGGCGATCCTGCGCACCCACCGCCGGCTGCGGTTCAACCAGCCGAACGACTTCGCGACGTTCACCAGCCTGGGCATGCTCAACAACTTCCGCCAGATCACGAGCGGCGTGGCGGCGGTGATGATCCTGATCGCGGGCATCGCCCTGGTCGTGGGCGGCGTCGGGGTGATGAACATCATGCTGGTCAGCGTCACCGAACGCACCCGCGAGATCGGCGTGCGCAAAGCTATCGGCGCTCGCCGCCGTGACATCGTCGCGCAGTTCCTGGCCGAGGCCGTGACCCTGACGGGCGTGGGCGGCGCGCTCGGCATCGCCTTCGGCCTCGGCGCCGCCCTCCTCGCCCGGGTCGCCTTCGACTTCCAGGCCGCGGCCCCCCTCTGGTCCGTCGTCCTCGGCTTCGGCGTCTCGACCGCCGTGGGCCTCGCCGCCGGCCTCTGGCCGGCGATCAAGGCCGCGCGGAAGGACCCGATCGAGGCGCTGCGGTACGAGTAGGCCGGCCGGTTTGGCTTCTGTGACCTATAATGGCTAAGGGACGGGACCTGCCGCTGAAGGCTCCGGAAGAAGTGTCCATGTGATATTCTTCCCAGGCGATTTAGCCCTGAAGGGAGGAGACCCCGACATGCCGAGACCTGCGGCCGCCCGAGTTGAGGATTTCTCGATGAAGGCAGATATGCCATTAAAAGAGGCCATGCTGAAAAGGGAGCGCCTTGCATCGCTGATCCGTGATCGCATGGCCAAACCCGCTACGCCCCTCGAAGAGGAGCTCTGGCAAGAGCTAAAGGCTGAGCTCGATAGCGAACGTCTGACGTTCCGCTCCTGAGCATGCCCCCTCTGCTCCTGGACAGCGGCATTCTCTCTCGTATCGTCCGCCCGGAAATCGAGGAGAACAAGCAAGTCTCCGAGGTCTTCCTCCGCTTGGTGGCAGACCCTCGGTTCGAGCCTTGCGTGCCAGAGATCGTCGATTACGAGCTCCGTCGCAAGCTGATCCACCTCGGATACCGGCGCCACCAAGCGAGAGCATGGGCCAGAGAAGCCTTGAGCCCCTTGGACGAGATTGTCACCGTTGGCTACATTCCTCTCACGACGGACACCATGAGGCTGGCGGCAACCCTTTGGGCGCAGACTCGTAGCGAGGGAAGGTTACGAGGCCCGGAGGATAGCCTGGACGTAGATGTCATCCTTGCGGCGCAGGCAAGGCAAATTGGCGGCCACGTCGTGACCGCCAATGGGAAGCATTTCCAGAAAATCGCCGACGTCTTCGACTGGACGGCTTACCAAGCCTCCACGTAGCTGGTTCGCCTCAGGGATTGACGATCACGTTCCCCGGCTTGCGGGGCGGGTCATTGCGCGGGCGCTCGGCCACCGGCGGGTTCTGGTTGAACTCGGGTGCCAGCTCGGCGTTGATGGCGGCCCACTCGGGATCCTCGTCGGCCGACTCGAGGATGGCCCCGATGGGGCACTCGGGCAGGCAGAGGCCGCAGTCGATGCAGACCTCCGGGTCGATGATCATGAACTCTTCGCCACGGTAGTCGCCCGGCTTGATGCAGTCCACCGGGCAGACAGACACACAGGTCGCGTAGCGCTCCCCAAGACATTTTTCGGTGATGATGTAGGGCATCGAGGCTCCTCTCAAATTTTCCGCCTACTCTAGGCGGGCCTCCGCTTGGCGTCAAGGCGGCGCGCGAGGAAGATCGTGTGGTTCCGGTTCGCAGCACCCTCGCGGGGCCGGACCCTGTGGGCCCGCGCCTCGAACCCGGCGCGCCGGAGCCGGTCCAGAAACTTGGGATCGGGTGGGGATGATGACCAGACCGCCAACACGCCGCCGACGGTAAGGCTCTCGCGCAGGCGGGCGATCCCCTCAGTACCGTAGAGGCGGCCGTTCGACCGGAGGGTGAACGCCTCGGGGCCGTTGTCCACGTCGAGCAGGATGGCGTCGAAACGCTCTAGATCCCCGCTGACATCGCGGACCCCCAGAAGCGTCGCGACATCAGCCCGGACGGCCTTGACCCGCCGGTCTTCGAGCGGCCGGCCGGCCAGGTCTCCCAGCACGCCCCGGTGCCATTCGAGGAGTACGGCAAAGAGCTCGCAGAGTACCACCTCAGCTTTTGGCGGCAGGCAATCGAGCGCGGCGCGCAGGGTGTAGCCGAAGCCGAGCCCCCCCACGAGCACGCGAGGCGCCTTGTGTCCGGCGAGAGCCTCGCAGGCGAGCCGTGCCATGTCCTCTTCCGAGCCATGGGCGCGGCTCGACATCAGCTCCTCGCCGGCAATGCTCAAACGGTAGGCACCGTCACGCCGGGAGAGGACGAGATCGTCCCCCTCGGGCGTCCTCTCACGGGCCAGCGTCTCGGTGGGCTTCACGGCGCAATGATACCGAAGGATGGTATTCTTTGACGCATGAAGGCAGTCACCCTTCGGGCTCATTTCGACGGGGAATACATCCGGCTGGACGAGCCTTTCAAGCTCGAACAGGATATGCCCTTGGCTATCACCGTTCTATCCAAGGAAGAAGAAGACGAACGAGATTCCGGATGGTTCGCCCTCTCCGCGGCGGGTCTTGAAGGAGCCTATGGGGAGGCCGAGCCAGAGTACACTCCGGAGCTTGTCATCGAGCCGAACCCCGACTATGAAGGAGGGTAACGTCGCGTTGGCCGTGCTGCCCCAGTCCGATCAAGGGGTCAAGAATCGCCCAGTGATCGTCTTGCGCGAAATGCCTCCCCATCGTGACGTCCTCGTCTGTGGAATCAGCTCTCAGCTTCGTCAACGGATGCGCCGTTCGACGAGGTCATTTCTCCCGCTGACCTCGATTTCCAAGGAAGCGGCCTTCTTTCGGCGTCTCTGATCCGCCTGGATTCCTAGCGGTTCTGCCTCGCAGCAGAATCGTGGGCTCGATCGGAGCAGTCTCTCCCGAAGGCCATCGTCGCCTGTTGAGGGCTCTTGCCGGATATTTGACCGCCGAGCTCCCATCCTGATTCCTATTCGCCAAGCAAAGCGCACAAACGCGAAGAGGAAAGGGGCGTTCCCCATCCCTCGGACAACATATGCCCTTCTCAAGGCTCTTCAGTTCCATTCCCCGAGCC
>CAXTNS010000250.1:0-9140 GCA_964245465.1 uncultured Thermoanaerobaculia bacterium | reverse complement strand
GGGGTCTTGAACTGTCCGACCCGGACGTTGGCCTCCGCGTACCGGTTCCAGGTGATGAAGCCGTCCGTCATCTGACCCCGTAGGGCGGAGGTGTTCGTGAGGCTGCCGGCGAGGTCCAGCTCCAGGCGGAAGTCGAACTCCTCCAGGAACTTCCCCGTGGCGTTGAGGCGCGCCCGGCGGAGGTAGAACCGGTCATTGTCGTTGGTGAAGCGGCTGTCCCCCCGGTCGCCAACGTCCATCTGCGCCTGGATGAGACCGCCAATGGTCAGGGTGGGCTCCTTGCCCGCCGGCTTGATGGTCCCCAGCGTCTGCGCGCCGGCCAGGACGGGCAAGCTCAGACCTAGAACGAACCCCATGAAAAGGCTTGAGCGCATACCTCTCTCCTCCTCTCTGGACGGAGAAAGGCTAGCAGCGCCGTTATATTCCGTCAAGTATATCGTCAATCCGCCAAGTGCTTCTGGAGATCCTGCCACGCGGTCTCGACGGCGCTCCGCGCTTCCCCTTCCATGCGCCGGTAAAGGTCGAGCACGGCCTTGCCGGTCTCGGTGAGCGAGGCGTGGCCGTGCTCCGAGCCGCCGCGGGCGGTCGCGACGAGGGGCTCCTTGAAACAGGCGTTCATGGTCTGGAGGAGCTTCCAGGCCCGCATGTAGGACATGCCGAGGAGCTTGGCGGCCTCGGCCAGCGTGCCGGCGCTCTCGATGGCCGCGAGCAGGTCGGCCTTGCCGGGGCCGAGCGCGATCTGGTCGCCGTGCAGAATGCGCAGGCGGGGACGGAGGGTGTTGGTGGACATCTTGGGAAGGATAGCAATAAACCGCAACATGCCGGACTGATCTGCGCTGCCGCGGGCGGCGTACCTTGGAATGAACCCGGAACGACTGAACGTCCGGTTCAACTCCAAAGGAAAAGGACGAAACGTTTATGAGAAAACTATTCGGTCTGTTCGCGGTTCTGGCTTTGGCGGCGGTGCCGGTGCTGATGGCCAAGGACAATCCCATGGTGGGCGGCGCGCCGATGCTGATGACCAAAAACATTGTCCAGAACGCCATGAGCTCCGCCGACCACACCACCCTGGTCGCCGCGGTGAAAGCCGCCGACCTGGTGGACACTCTGCAGGGCTCTGGCCCGTTCACGGTGTTCGCACCGACCAACGCGGCGTTCGCGAAGCTCCCCGAGGGTACGGTGGACATGCTCCTGAAGCCCGAGAACAAGGCGATGCTCACCAAGGTGCTGACCTATCACGTGGTGGCCGGCAAGTTCGACTCCGCTTCCATCGCCAAGGCGATCAAGAACGGCAAGGGCAAGGCGACCTGGAAGACCGTCAGTGGCGGCACGTTGACCGGCTGGATGGAAGGCAAAGACCTCGTTCTCCAGGATGAAAAGGGCGGCAAGTCCAAGGTGACGATCGCCGACGTCTATCAGTCCAACGGCGTCATCCATGTGATCGACACCGTCCTCATGCCCGGCTAGTCCCGACCCCACTTTTCCTGCTTCATCCCTGGCCAATGCAACGGCCCGCTCACGAGCCGTACGGTGCCCGTCCGCGCCGTACGGCCCCATCATCCAAATCCTATGGCGTAGCGTATTCCCCGCAAGTGCCGAAAAGCACTAGACTTCGTCTCGCAAACAGGGAGGCCGTAACATGCGTCGCGCATTGTCGATCCTGATGGTCCTGGCAATCCTCGGTGCTTCGGCGGCGCTGGCCCAGACGCCTCAAGAGCCCGCGGAGGAGCCTCAGCCGGTGGAGAAGAAGGGGGAAGAGGCGGACCGCCTCCAGGTCTACGACGAGATCGAGGTCACGGACCGGGCGTCGGACATGCTCGGGGTGGCGGACTCGGCGACGGAAGGGGTAACCGGCCACAAGGATCTGGAGAAGCGGCCCATCCTGCGGCCGGGCGAGCTGCTGGAGACCGTGCCCGGCGTCATCATCACCCAGCACAGCGGCGACGGCAAAGCCAACCAGTACTTCCTGCGCGGGTTCAACCTCGACCACGGCACTGACTTCCGCATCACCTTGGACGACGTGCCCGTCAACCTGCCCACGCACGGCCATGGGCAGGGCTACAGCGACCTCAATTTCCTGATCCCGGAGCTGGTTGACACCGTCCGCTACAAGAAAGGGCCCTACTACGCGGACGAGGGGGACTTCTCAGCCGCCGGCGCCGCCAACCTCACCTATGTCAACTCGCTGCCGAAGGGGATCGTTCAGGCCACGCCGGGCAGCTACGGTTATGGCCGGCTCCTGGTGGCCGACTCCACGAAAGTGCGCGACGGCGACCTTCTGGGTGCCATCGAGTACGGGCGCAATGACGGGCCCTGGGATCTGGAGGAGGGATTCCGCAAGATCAACGGCCTCATGCGCTGGAGCCGGGGCGACGCCGCCAACGGCTTCACCCTGACGGCCATGGGCTATGACGGCGAGTGGAATTCGACCGATCAGATTCCCGAGCGCGCCGTCACCGAAGGTTTGATCGACCGTTACGGTTTCATCGATCCCTCGGACGGCGGCCAATCGCACCGTTACAGCCTGTCGGCTGAGATGCGGCGGGGCTCCGGCTCCACGCTCACGCGGGCGAGCGCCTATGTCCTTCGCTACGGGCTCGAGCTGTTCTCGAATTTCACCTATTTCCTGGACGACCCGGTCAACGGCGACCAGTTCGAGCAGAAGGACGACCGCACCGTGGCCGGCTTCAAGGTGGAGCGCCAGTGGCTTTCGGACTGGAGCGGGTGGGAGATCGAGACCTCCGTGGGGCTTCAGGCGCGGGGCGACGACATTGACAACGGCCTCTTCCACACCCGCGAGCGCGTGCGGCTGGACACGACCCGCCGCGACGGCGTCGCCGAAGTCCTCGCCGGCCCCTACGCCCAGACCCGGGTGCACTGGAACCCGTGGCTGCGCACCGTGGCCGGCCTGCGCGCCGATTACCTCCACGCGGACGTGGACAGCAACCTGGCCCTCAACTCCGGCACCCGGGACGACACCATCCTGAGCCCCAAGCTCTCCATCCTCCTGGGACCGTGGAAGGAGACCGAGGTGTACCTGAACGCGGGCTACGGCTTCCACAGCAACGACGCCCGGGGAGCCACCATCCGGGTCGATCCCAGGACGGGCGAGCCCTTGCAGCGGGTCGATCCCCTGGTGCGGGCGCGGGGCGCGGACATCGGGATGCGCACCACGCTCGTGCCCAACCTTCAGTTTTCGTTCACGGCGTTCGCATTGGACCTCGACTCCGAGCTCGTCTTCGTGGGCGACGCGGGCGGCACCGAGGCGAGCCGGCCGAGCCGCCGTACGGGCGTCGAGATCCAGACCTTCTACCGGCCGCTCTCCTGGCTGTCGATCGACGCGGACCTCGCCCTTTCCCGCGGCCGTTTCAAGGACAGCGATCCTGCGGGAGACCGCATTCCGGGCTCCATCGAGCAGGCCCTCTCGGCGGGTATTTCGGCCGACGGTCTCGGCCGCTTCAAAAACGTTTTCGGCAGCCTGCGGGCGCGTTACTTCGGCCCCCGCCCGTTGATCGAAGATGACAGCGTCCGCTCCGATTCCTCAACCCTGGTGAACACGGAGCTCGGCTACCGTTTCACCAACGGCCTGTCGGTGGCGCTCGAGGTTTTCAACCTTTTGGATGAGACGGTGAGCGATATCGACTACTTCTACGAGTCGCGTCTTTCCGGCGAGGCCGAGGCGGTAGAGGACGTCCATTTTCATCCCGCGGAAAAGAGATCAGCTCGGCTGGTTCTCGATTGGCGGTTCTGAAGGCTTTGTCCATCCGCGGTCCGTACGGCTCCATCCTCTCCGGCGGCAGCTCGGCCAGGGTCTTCCGGCAGGTCTCGCATCCGACGAGGTGCACGAACATCACCAGTTGATCGTTGTCCAGAGAAAACAGCAACTGCTCCAGCATCTTCTCCGTCGGATGCGGTTTCACGGGACGTCTCCTTTCAAAGCGTCGAAGCGCAGCTCCGGATCTCCCTCGGCCCGGCGCAGGTAGGCGACGACGTGCGCCACCAGCGCCACCGTGGCCTTCTCCGCCTCCACGGCCTTCTGTAAGAAGGCCAGCGCCGCGAGCGCCTCGCGGTGGATGTTCCGCGAGGCGAAGATGGGCAGCATCTCGGCCGAAATCCGTTTCAGATCCTCCGTCCGCCCCTGTTCTGCATAGAGGTGCGCCAGCTCCAGCGAGACCAGGGCCGTGTCGTAGGGGATGCCTTCGGCGAGGAAGCCGTCCCGGGCCGCTGTCAGTTGGATCTCGGCCTGTCCCGTCTGGCCGAGCCCGCGAGCGATCTTTCCTCGAACCCAACTGCGGCGGTTCTGGACCCAGGGCTCATTGAAGCTGCGGTAGAGGTTGCGGGTTTCTCGATAGAGTCTCTGGGCTTCGACGAAACGGCCCAACTCCGCCGTAACGAAAATCAGGTTGTGCCAGGCACAGAGGAGCAGCCGCGGGTCTCTTTCAGGATCGATCAGCTTGATGGCCTCGGCCAGGACAGAAATGCATGCCTCGGGTTTATTTATGTAGTTGTAGATAGTTGAGAGATTTACGAGGGATCGTCCTGCCCGGTGCCGTTCTCCATAATCTAGGAAAAGCTTGACCGCTCTCTGGACCAGATGCAGAGCTTCGTCCAGCTGACGCTGGTCTCTCCGAAGAGAGGCTTTCAAGTCCAGGTAGATTGCACGCTCCAACCCATCTCGAGTTCCTTTCTTAAGCAGAGAGTAGGCCCGGCTGAAGGCTTCCTCCGCACCCTGGAAATCGAACCGCAAACGGCAGGCATTGCCCACGAAGGCCCAAGCCCGCACCTGGAGATCCGTAGTGCGTTCAGCCCCGTAACGCTCCGGGTCGAGATGGTCCGCCAAGCGGAGCGCCAGAAGACCGAGATGCTCCCCGAGTTCCGGCTCCCGGAGGCTCGACTCCAGGCTCCGTTCCACCAGCAGCTCGAAGACGCCCCAGGTCTGGAATCTTACCTGCTCTTCCAGGAGCCGGTCGCGGTCCTCGGCCGGCTGATTCAGCAACTCGACGAAGAGACCCGGGGCGTCGTCTCGTTCCTTCTCCATGGCGGTCTGCCATTCCGAGACGGCGCGGCGGGTCTCCGCCAGAACGTCGCTCTCCTGTTTGGCCGGAGGGTCCTTCTCAGGCGGATGGGGCCGCGGCAAGTACGCGAGCTTCGACCGGCAGAGCCCGCACCAGCCGAGATGCCGCACCATCGACTCCTGCCGGTCGTCCAAGGACAGCAGGAGCTCTTCCAGAGACTGGTCATTCGGGTGAATCTTCAACGGTCGCCTCCTCTGCCGGCCGCCGGCAGCTCTCGATGATGGTCCGCAACAGCCATCCTTCCGGATCCTCATGCCTCAGCCGCCGCTTGGCGATGAGGGTGAAGCAGGCTTCCTCGACGATCTTCCGGGACCGCTCGTCCGGCACGCGGTAGGCGTTGAACACCGCACGGAGCACGGGGGAGAGCCGATCGAGGATCTCCGTACACGAGTCGAGGGGGCGCTCCATTGAGGAAACAATAGCATGTTCTCATTAGAAGTGTTGCCGCATATGCCCGATTTGGGGCACGCCGCACAAAGAAAAGCGCCGGTTCTGGGAACCGGCGCGTGGAAGAAGGCGGAAGCGGGCTTCAGCCGTTAGGGTCCATCATGCCCCCGGCGTCCGACGTGGAGCCCGGAGGGGGGCCCTGCCGCTGGAGGCCGTTGGGGTCGATCTCGATACCAGCCTTCCGGCCATCGGGATCCATCGTGCTGCCCGACTCCAGCCCGTCGGGGTCCATCATGCCGCCTGACTTGCTCCAGGACCCGAGAACCGAGGACACCCAGGTCCAGAGATCGCCGACTATGCCGGCCAGCGGACGGGCGCGCAGGGGACGGGCCTGGACCGCCGCGGACGCGAGGAGTAGCAGGGCCAGGACCAGGACAAGGGATCGGCTTCCTCGATGCATGGATAGAATCTCCTCTCCGGCAGCCGCGCTTCCCAGCCTCCATGGACGGGCGGCGGCGGCCAAGAGAAGAGTGGCACTTTTTGCCGGGACGGGATGCCTGCCGGCCAAAGCGGGCGTTGGCGCGAACGGGGCCCGGCTTTCCAAGGGGGAGGGCCCGTTCGAGCCGTACGGCGCCCGTAGAGCCCGGGAAGAGCTCCGTACAGCTCATACGGCGGGCGTACAGCGTCCTACGGACTCCGTACGAGGGGCTCTTTTGAGTCTTCGCCGGTCTTCTTTTTCTCCGTGAAGGGCAAGAGAGGCTGGCCGTTCAGAACCGCGTCGGGCACCGGCTGCCAGTCCGCCTTCTCCAGGGTTTCGGAGCCGATGTGCCACACGCCGTTGCTGCCGGCCCCAAGCGGCGATGTAGATCCCCTGTCGGCCGCCGGCTATCATGACCCGTCCGGGGACCTCGATGCCCTTGAGGAGCACGCGGTCCAGCGTGAGCAGAGCCGGATGATAGCGGTCGAGGGCGAGTCCTGACTCCGTGCGCACGAGGAGGTACAGGAACCCGTCCCGTCCGAGGGTGAAGGCGCGGAAGACTTCCTCTGCTCGCACTGGGCTCAGGGATCGGCGGCTCAAGGCGAAGCCTTCCCTTTTCGCCCTAGCCTTGAGCTGGGTCCATTCCTCGTGTGTCCGCTCGCTCCAGGCCACCTGCCCCTTGCCGACCGTCAGCTCTTCTTCGAGCTTCCCGGCTGGCGAGAGGCGCCTCAGCCGATAGGCGTATTGATCGGCGATCCACAACCGGCGCTCCGGAGTGGGGGCGAGAAATACAGAGAACTCGCCTTTGATCTGTTCCGCATAGGTCACCCCTTCGGGGGAGTCACCGGCGAAACGGCCTTCGACGAGGGTGTTCCATCGCTTCCCGTCCTAAGTCTGCAGGAAGGGCGGCGCATCGAGTTCCCCTCCAACCATCGCGACTGCGGAGACGCTCCAAGACGCATCCAATGTCTGGATGTGGCCACCCTGGAGGTGGTAGAGATGATTCGGGAAGTAGAACAGCAGACATACCATTCCTTGGCTATTTCGGATTCCTCTTCACTCGTACAGTAGATCTATACAGAAGCAGCGCACGTTTCGGATCATTCATTCTTCCGATCGTTGATCCGTGGCCAAAATTTAGAACAAATTATAATTTTGTCAAGCTGGAGGCCAAGCAGTCCCGCGCCGGAGACGCTGCTGTAGGCGAGGCCCAGCATGTAACCGACCTCGTGGACCCTCACGCCTTCGACGTAGATCCACAACCGTTCAGGACGGAACGGGGAGTCCGGAGAAGCCCCGGCCGGGCCCGAGAAATTATACGCTTCCATCAATAATCCTGCGCCAGGCTCAGGCTTCCTAAAAAAGGTTCAGAGAACCCGGCTCGCTTTGGGCGGGATGAAGCACCCCCGATTAGTAGAGCTGTTTGTGTTGGAGGCGCCCCTATCACGGAGATTGGGGGCGAAGGTCAAACTTTTTTGACGTCTTTTTGGCGTCGAGATGGAGGCAGAGGATGAATCGGAAATCGGTCTTCATTGCTGCGAGTGTGCTCATCCTTGGGCTTGCGGGGAGCGCCGCGCAGGCGCGTCAGTGGGGTTGCTGGAGCCAGGCGGACCGGAATGTGAGGATCCGCAATACCACCAGTTCCGCGACCGCGGCGGTCAACGATTGGAACAACCTGACCATCCTCAATCTCTCCTCGGTCAGCTCGGGCGAGGAGACCTATGTCTTCAACGCCAACTCCGGCAACACCGGTTGGGGCGGTCTCGCCAGCATCACCAACTACAGTGGTTGCACCATCCTCCGGGCGACCGCGCAGCTCAACACCTACTACTCGTGGACTACGAACGCCGCCCGCGGCGTCCACTGCCAGGAGGTCGGCCACACCTTCGGCCTCGATCACTCCAATGACGGCGGCTGCATGGGCGGCGGCTACTGGTACGACATCGGCACCCACTACACGATCGTGCAAGGCAACATCAACGAGATCGGCTCGATTTACGCCAACAAGCATGGCGACAACCCCGACCACCCGGTCGTCGGACCCGAGGCGGGTGCGCCCCGCTTCCACGCTTTCTGGGTCAACACCCCCCATTCTTTCGGTGAGGCCACCCGCATGTCGACCCACGTCGTCGTCGCGACGGCGAACTACGTGACTGAGGGCGAGACCATCAAGACCACCGATCCCGGCGGCGTCGACATCCCCACGGAGCGGGTGCACTTCACCGTCAACCGCAGCCAGAAGGGCTCTCTCGGCGTCGGCGAGTCCTTCGTCCTCTTCCAGAACGGCAACCACGACAACCGTTTCGACGAGGACCCGAACTACAAGTTGGGTCACCGCTACCTGCTGTTCCTGAGCGAGCGCGAGGACGGCACCTTTATGGTGATCGCCCCGGAAGGCCGCTATCTGGTGACCCGCAACGGATTGGTTGGGGCCGTCGCTAGTGACAAGAAGAGCTTCGCCTCGGACCTCCAGGGCGTCACCCTGCAGGGCGTGCTCTCCGACGTCGAGCGGACCGTCGCCGAGTTCCCCGAGCAGTAGTAGTCTTTCTCGCCTGAATCCAGCGTGCGCCGGTGGGGCAACGAGGTCCCGCCGGCGCCCCTGGAGCCTCCTTCTCTATGACCTTCGATCGCCTGCCGCACCGCCTGGTGCCTGTCGTCCTCTGCCTGCTGGCGGCCATCGTGGCCACCTGGCCCCTCCTGCCTTCCATCGCCGGCGCTCTGCCGCTGGGGACCGAGCATGAGGCGACCGTTCCGCTGTTCAATCTGTGGACCTTGTGGTGGGACGCGGACCGCGTGCCGCACGGTTTTGACGGTCTCTGGAACGCTCCCATCTTCCATCCGCTCCAAGGGACCTTCACCTTCTCGGAGCCGCTGCTCCTGCAAGGGGTCACCCTCTCGCCTCTCTGGTGGATGGGGGCTCCGCCGGCCGCGATCTACAACCTGGCGATTCTGTTCACCCTGGTCTGCAACGGTCTCGCCACCGGGAGCCTGGCGCGGGCGCTCGGCGCGCCTCGCGGCGCGGCCCTCCTCGCGGCGCTCGCCGGCGTCACCCTCCCCTATACCGCCAAGGTCCTGGGGGTGCTCCCCGTGCTTCCCCTCTTCGGCACGGTCTGGGCGCTCGCGGCCCTGGTTCGCTTTGGGGAGGAGGGCGGGTGGCGGCCTGCCGCGCTGGCGGTCCTGTCGTTCGCCGCGCAGTTCCT
>CAXTNS010000249.1:0-9157 GCA_964245465.1 uncultured Thermoanaerobaculia bacterium | reverse complement strand
CCCCACCCCAGGGCGGCCACGTGGGGCCGCCCTACGGACATTCCCCCCGATATACACTCCCCTCCCATGACCCCGAAACCCCGTCCGGCGGGACGGAACCGGCCGCTCAGCCGGTCGCTCCAGGAGTACGGACGCGGCATTGCCGGCGGGCTCCTGTTCAGCCTGCCTCTGCTCTACACCATGGAGGTCTGGTGGGCCGGGTTCGTAACCCAGCCCCTGCGCCTACTTCTCTACTTCGCGGCCGGCTTCCTGCTCCTCTTCGCCTACAACCGGTACAGCGGCCTGCGCGAGGACGCCTCCTGGCTGGAGGTGGCCTTCGAGGCCGTCGAGGAGATGGGGCTCGGACTTCTGGTCTCCCTCCTCGTCCTGTGGCTCCTGGGCCAGATCCAGGCCGGGATGCCCCTGAGCGAGATCGTCGGCAAGGTGGTGGTGGAAGGGGTGACGGCGGCGATCGGCGTCTCCGTGGGCTCGGCCCAGCTCAGCAGTAGCGGCGGGGGTGGCAAAGGGGACGATCAAGGGATGAAGCGCGCCGAGAAGTCGCCCGAGGCCCTGGGCAGTCATGTCGCCCTCTCCTCGTGCGGAGCGGTTCTCTTCGCCAGCAACGTGGCCCCCACGGAGGAGATCGTGATGATCGCGGCCGAGGCCTCGCGCTGGAAGGTGCTGGGCCTCGCCCTCCTCTCGCTCGGACTGTGCGTCCTGGTCCTCTTCTATAGCGACTTCCGCGGTTCGGACCGTGCCCACCCGGAGGACCGGCGGGGCTGGACGACGGTGGTTTCGCGGACCGTCCTCAACTACGCGGTGGCGCTGGGCGCCTCGGCGTTCATCCTCTGGTTCTTCGGCCGCTTCACCGGTGTGTCCCTCTCCGCCGGTCTGGCGCAGACGGTGGTCCTGGGGGTCGCGGCCGTCCTCGGGGCCTCGGCCGGACGGCTGCTCCTGCAAGCTCAATCGTCTGAAGAATCCTCATGACCGCGCAGAAGAGCCGCGTCGAGAAAAACCGCCTGGAGTGGATCGTCTTCGGGCTGGGGCTCGTCCTGGTGCTGGGCACCCTCGGGTTCCTCGCCTGGGATGCCGCTCGGGGAGAGGACTCGCCTCCGGACCTCTCGGTGACCCTGGGCCGGCCCGAGCCGCGGGGCGAGGGCTGGGCCGTGCCCGTGATGGTGCGCAACCAAGGAGGGGAGACCGCCGACGGGGCCCGGGTCGTCGTGACCCTGGAGCTGCCGGGCGGCGAGAAGGAAGAGGCCGAATACGACGTGGCGTTCGTGCCCCGGGGCTCCCAGCGCGAGGGGTGGGTCCACTTCCTGCATCCCCCCGGAACGGGACGGTTGACCGGGCGGGTGTCGGGGTATGAAAAACCTTGAGCGCCCCTGAAGCCGGTGTGATAGGTTTTCCGCTCCCGAGACCATGACCCAACGCTCTCCTCAGGACTCCAAGCTCTCCCATCTCTCCGGCCTCGCGCTCGGAGCGCTCGGAGTGGTCTATGGCGATATCGGCACGAGCCCCCTTTACGCTTTGCGCGAGTGCTTCCTCGGCCCCCACTCGGTGCCGCCGGACCGGATCAACGTGCTGGGCGTGATGTCGCTGATCTTCTGGTCGCTCATCATCGTCATCTCGATCAAGTACCTGGTGTTCGTGATGCGGGCGGACAACCGGGGCGAGGGGGGAATCCTCGCCCTCATGGCCCTGATCCGCACGGGCCACACCCGCCGCCGCGGGCTGCTGATCGTCATGGGGCTGTTCGGCGCCGCGCTGCTCTACGGCGACGGCATGATCACGCCCGCCATTTCGGTGCTCTCGGCCGTCGAGGGGCTCGAGGTGGCGACGAACTTCTTCGATCCCTACGTCATCCCCATCACCCTCGTCATCCTGGTCGGCCTGTTCCTGATCCAGAGCCGCGGGACGGAGGGGATCGGCAAGCTGTTCGGCCCGGTCATGATGGTGTGGTTCACGACGCTCGCCGTGCTGGGGCTGCGCTGGATCCTCCGCGAGCCTCAGGTGCTGACCGCCGTCAACCCCTGGTATGCCGTCCGGTTCTTCGCTCATGCCAAGCTCCAGGGTTTCCTGGTCCTCGGCTCGGTGTTCCTGGTCGTCACCGGCGGCGAAGCTCTCTACGCGGACATGGGCCATTTCGGACGGCGGCCCATCCGGGTGGCCTGGTTCACCCTGGTGCTGCCCTCGCTGATGCTCAACTACTTCGGCCAGGGAGCCCTGCTGCTGGAGAAGCCCGGCGAGGTCGCGCACCCGTTCTACGAGATGGCGCCCTCGTGGGCGCTTTATCCGCTGGTGGTGATGGCCACGGCCGCCACGGTGATCGCCTCGCAGGCGGTGATCTCGGGCGCCTTCTCGCTCACCCGCCAGGCCGTGCAGCTCGGCTACAGCCCGCGGATGGAGATCGTCCACACGTCGGAGGAGGAGATCGGGCAGATCTACATTCCGGCCGTCAACTGGGTGCTCATGATCGCCACCCTGGGCCTGGTGCTGGGCTTCCAGGAGTCGAGCAACCTGGCGGCCGCCTACGGCATCGCCGTCACCACCACCATGGTCATCACGACCGTCCTGGCCTTCGTGGTGGAGCGCGAGATCTGGGGGTGGAGCGCCCTGGCCGCGGGCTCCCTGAGCGCTGCCTTCCTGGTGCTGGACACGGCCTACTTCGGCGCCAACGTGGTCAAGATCCCCCACGGCGGCTGGTTCCCGCTGGTGGTGGCGGGCCTCATCTACCTGCTGATGGCCACCTGGAAGCGGGGGCGCTACATCCTGGCGGAAAAGCTGCGCGAGGAGGCCCTGCCTCTGGAAGACTTCGTGCGCAACATCCAGCCCGGCTCGCCGACCCGGGTCCCGGGCACGGCGGTGTTCCTCACCACCAACCCCGCCGGCACTCCCGTGACGCTGCTGCACAACCTGAAGCACAACAAGGTGCTCCACGAGACGGTGGTGCTGATGACGGTGACCACGGAGGAGGTGCCCTGGGTCTCCGCCAAGGACCGCGTGGTGGTGGAGGCGCTGGACAAGGGCTTCTACCGGCTGAAGGCCAGCTACGGCTTCACCCAGGACCCCCGGGCCCAGGACGTGCTCGACTGCGCCCGCGAGGACGGCCTGTTCCTGGACATGATGAAGACCACGTTCTTCCTCGGCCGCGAGACCCTGATCCCCAGCACGCGCGCCGGCATGTTCCTCTGGCAGAAGAAGCTGTTCGGCGTGATGTCGAGGAACTCCCAGCGCTTTACCGACTTCTTCCGGATTCCCGTCAACCGGGTGGTCGAGCTGGGGATGCAGGTGAGCTTGTAGGACCTCTCCTCTGCCCTGCCTTCAATCCTATCCTGCTTGAAAAGCAGCGATAGTATCTAGGCTCAGAAATGAGAGGTGTCCAGAGCGCCTCTTGAGAAGGAGCTTTCATGAGGGTAGTCGGTTCGTTCCTTGCCTTTACGGCCATTCTGCTCATGGCCCTTCCTCTGGCAGGCCAGACGCCTTCCATTCTCGAACCCAGGTTTGAGCGCCGCCAAGGCCCGCCGCTCTGGATCTCCGCTGAAGCAGTAGCCGACGCGGAGGAGATCATCAAACTCGACCTGATCGACGACTTCCATCTGCGGAAAACCGTTGAAGCGCAACGCAGTTCCCTAGGCAATCGCCTTGACTCCCCTCTGTTCAAGGCCGGTGAAAGGCCTGTTGTTGCGACCATGGATCCGTCCAAATGTAAATCGGACACGCTTTCAGCAGAATTGCGAGGAGGAGACGGTCCAAGCGCCACGCTTACAGACTTGGCAACCTACTCGAAAGCTATTCTTCGCGGCAGGATCCGTAGCATGGAACCGGGCTTTGCCTCCGGCGAACCCGCCTTGCTGATGGGTATAGAGGCTTCCGGGGCCGTCAAAGGCAACGTTCCCAGCACTCTGATCTACGTCAACTACCCTATCGCCCGTTTCAGGATCGGACCTTTCCTGTTCTGCAATGCGGAGAAGGGCTTTGAGCCCCGGCCAGGGGATGAGATCCTCCTGTTCGACTACACCGGTCCGATCGACCGGGATCACGTCCTCTATGCGCCACGGCTCGATCAACTCTTTTTTCAGAGCCAGGACGGGCGTCTCTTCCTACCGCCCCGCCTCAAGGAGACGCCGGCGCTCAGATCAATCCAAACCCTGGACGAGGTCACCGACCGGCTCTGAAAGTTCGGGCCTCCGGTTGATTCCCGGCAAGGTACTCCATGAGCACGAAGAGCCGGAGTTCCACAGCCGCGTTCCGAGCCGCAATCATGATTTTGTTTCTCCGCCAGCCCTTGATTGCCGTGGACTGCTCGACGGCGGATTCCAGGTTGGTGGACCGACAAGGAAGCGCCTTCAACATTACGTTAAATGGATTTTCGAGCTTCGACGCAGCCCTCAACTACTGGTCAGGTTGCCCTGGCGATAGCCCTGACATTCCCGTCCTCGAATTCGGAGGGTCCGGCCATATCCCAGTGAACATCGTCAGGGTTGCCAGCAATTCTACCGTCCAGGGAGGAGGCTGCGGCAGCACCAGTCTGAGAACTCATGGGCGATTACGTCGGTGAGAGGAGTACAGGAATCGCCGTCGCGTTCGTCAGCACAGCCTGGAGGAGAGGCCCGCACGGAGTTGTGTGGCCTCTCCTGACATGGGATGTCTTCTTCTCGACCGTGCCCTGACCGGCTTCTAGGGCACCCTCTCCCGAGCTCGTGAGGCGCGGGAGAGGAGCCAGGCAAGGGGTTCTTACACCCCCGGCATTGCCCGCTTCAGCGGCTTCAGCAGCAGGGCCAGCACCACGGCCATGAAGAGCGACAGGCCTCCCAGCATGGCGAAGAAGCTGGAGTGAGGCATGTCGTCCCAGAGCACGCCCACGCCGGTCAGCTTGTTGCCGATGGCGGTCGCCAGGAACCAGCCGCCCATCATGAGGCCGCGCAGGCGGAGGGGCGCGACCTTGGAGACCAGCGACAGCCCCATGGGAGAGAGCATCAGCTCGCCCAGCGTCAGGACGCCGTAGGCTCCAACCAGCCACCAGGGGGAGACCCGCCCCACGTTGCCTCCCGCCTTGCCGGCCATGTACATGACGAAGTAAGCGGCGCCGGTCAGGCACATGCCGATGGCCATCTTGGTCGGCGTGGACGGCTCCTTGCCGTATTTGGCGAGCCAGCCCCAGAACAGGATCAGGGGGATGGTGAGCACGATCACCCACCCGGGGTTGATGGCATTGGAGATGATCCCCGTCACGTGCCAATCAGTGTTGTCGTTGGCCCAGTAGGTCCAGGTGGTCTGGTTCTGGTGGAACACCATCCAGAAGACGATGACAACGAGATAGATGACGACGAGGGCCAGGATCCGCCGCGAGTCGGGCACGAGGTCGATGGGCCTCTGCTGATGGCTGATGCCCTTGGGTGGAGCGTCGAGGGCGGTGACGGCGCGATTTACGGGGTCATCCACAGAGTCCGACGGCCTGCGGTCGGCGGCCATCACATGCCGCCGGAATGCGCCGATGATCACCACGGAGAGCACCATGCCCAGGGCGCCCATGAAGAAGGCCGGGTGGAAGCCGTATTTCTTCACCATGAACTCGGCGACGATGGGAGCGAGCAGGGCGCCGACGTTGATGCCCATGTAGAAGATGTTGTAGGCCCGGTCCTTGAGCGGGCTTCCCTCCGGGTAGAGGTTGCCCACCATGGCCGAGACGTTCGGTTTGAAGAAGCCGTTGCCGATGACCAGGCAGGCCAGGGCCGCGAACATGACGGGCACCGAGCGCACGGCGAGCAGGGCGTGGCCGGCCATGAAGAAGAAGCCGCCGATCATCACGGATCGCCGGTAGCCCAGCTTGCGGTCCGCGAGGATGCCGCCGAACAACGGGCTTGCATAGACGAACATCTGGTACCAGGACCAGAGGCTCGTGGCCTGGTCCCGCGGCCAGCCGAACCCCTCCTGGGAGTTCTGGACGTAGAGGGCCCACATCCCGCCCACCGTGTAGAAGCTGAAGCGCTCCCACATCTCGGTGAAGAAGAGGACGTAGAGCCCCGGGGGGTGCTTGCCGGCGGCGGCCTCGGCGCGGAGGGCCGCGTTGGCCCTGGCGGTCGCGGTCGTCACGCTCATCGATACCTCGCTTTCAGTGCACGCCGCCCATCAGTCTGCGGATCGGCTTGATGAAGAGGGCCAGGATCAGTCCGGCTCCGGCCGTGGTGGCGAACACGGCGCCGAAGAGCTGCGGCAGGGGGTACTTCTCGAACTGCCCCGCCACCAGGCCCGCCATCAGGTTGCCGAGGGAGATGGACATGAACCAGATGCCCATCAACTGGCTGACCTTGCGGTGGGGAGCGAGCTTGGTCACCGTGCTCAGACCCACCGGCGACAGGCAGAGCTCGCCGAACGTGTGGAACAGATAGGTCATGACCAGCCACAGGGGGCTGACCTTGACGGTCTGGCCGTTGGGACCGGCGGTCAGCATCGAGGCCCAGACCAGCACGCCGAAGCCCAGCCCGAGGAGGATCAAGCCGAGGGAGAACTTGGCCGGAGCGGAGGGCTCGCTGTTGCGCGCGGCCAGCCGGAGCCAGAGCCAGGCGAAGACCGGCGCGAAGGCGATGATGAACAGCGGGTTCACCGACTGGAGCCAGGACACCGGCATTTCCCAGCCTCCGAAGACGCGGTCCGTGAGGTCGCGGGCGAACAGGGTCAGCGAGGAGCCCGCCTGCTCGAACCCGGACCAGAACAACGCCGAGAAGAGGAACAGGACGAAGATCGCCAGCATCTTCTTCTTCTCGAGGCCGTCCAGCCCGCCGGCCACGAATTGGAACAGGAAATAGAAGAGGACGATGCCGAGAATGAGAATGCCCGTGTAATTGGCCAGCCTCTCCACCGGAGGGGTGTTCAGCATGCCGCTCCAGACGAGCGCCGCGAGCAGGATCACCGCCGCGGCACAGCCGATCAGGATTCGCAGGGCGCTCGACCGTGCCGCGGGATCGTCGCCGGCGTTGGGACGCAGCCCGGCGGTGCCGAGGTACTTGCCGCCCAATACGTACTGGATCAGTCCGACGACCATGCCGAAGCCGGCGGCGGCGAAGCCCACGTGCCAGTTGATGCGTTCGCCCAGGAACCCGCAGACCAGAGGCGCGACGAAGGCTCCGAGGTTGATCCCCATGTAGAAGATCGAGAAGCCGGCATCCCGGCGGGCGCCGCCCTCCGGGTAGAGCTCGCCGACCATGGCACTGATGTTCGGCTTCAACAGGCCGGTGCCGATGACGATCAGGACGAGCCCCAGGAAGAACGTCGAGACGTTGTTGATCGCCATGCTGAAATGGCCCGCCGCGATGATGCAGCCGCCCAGGAAGACGGCCCGCCGCTGGCCCAGGAGGCGGTCCGCGATCCAGCCGCCCGGCAGGGCCAGAAGATAGACGAAGGCGGTATAAAGGCCGTAGATGGCCCCGGACCGCTCGTTCGCGAATCCCAGCCCTCCCTGGGTGACGGAGGCGGTCATGAACAGCGTGAGCAGCGCTCGCATGCCGTAGAAGCTGAAGCGCTCCCAGAACTCGGTGAAGAACAGCGTGGCGAGGCCGCGGGGGTGTCCGAAGAAGCCGGTCCGCGGTGCTTCTGCAATCGGGTCGTTGGCCATGGCGACTCCCTTGAGATTGGGCGCGAGCTTACCGCACCGGGCCTCTTCCGGTCAGCCTGTCGAGCCAGGACAGGTCCAGCAATCCAGGTGCCAGTCGCGGAGCCGGAGGGGGACAGGGAGCGTACCGTCTTCCACAGAGGACGGGACCGTACGATGGAGCGTTCACCCCATGATCCGAAGATCTTCGGAAAGGCCCGATTTCAGGGGTTTTCCGGGATTTCTCCCCATGGCACTCCCCTTGCTCTCCCAGAGGGGCGCTACGTGGTTTCACCCATCCGACCCGCGGCAGGGTCCTCACGACCTGCCGCGCGGCACAATGGGGGAAGCCGGGTGCCTCCCGCCCGGCTTCCCTTCCCTCCCCCGCCAATGCTAAGTTTCGGAGCCTCATGTCCTCCATGTCCTCAGAAAGCGCCGATCAGACTTTCTTCGAAGAGCTCCGGTGGCGAGGTCTTCTCAGCGATGCCACGCCGGAGGCGGAAAGCGTTCTGCGCAATGAGAAGGTGACGGGCTACATCGGCTTCGACCCTTCGGCGTCGAGCCTCCACGTCGGCAGCCTCGTTCCGGCCCTGGCCCTGGCCCGCATGCAGAGGCACGGCCATTCGCCCCTCGCCCTCGTCGGCGGCGGCACCGGCCTGATCGGCGATCCCTCGGGCAAGAAGAACGAGCGCTCCCTGCTGACCCTGGAGCAGGTGGAGACCAACCTTCAGGGGATCAAGAGCCAGCTCAGCCGCTTCCTCGATTTCGACCGCGCCGGCAACCCGGCCCGCATCGTCAACAACGCCGACTGGCTGACCACGATCCCGCTGACCGACTTCCTGCGCGACGTCGGCAAACACTTCAAGGTCAACGTCATGCTGACCCGCGAGTCGGTGCGCCGCCGTCTCGAATCGGAGGAGGGGATCTCCTTCACCGAGTTCAGCTACATGCTCCTCCAGGCCTACGACTTCCTGGTGCTCCACCAGCGGTATGGCTGCACCTTGCAGATGGGGGGCAGCGACCAGTGGGGCAACATCGTGGCCGGCACGGACCTCATCGGCCGGGCCGCGGGCGGCAAGGCGCACGGCATCGTCTTTCCCCTGGTCACGTCCGCCAGCGGCGAGAAGTTCGGCAAGACCGAAGCCGGCGCCGTGTGGCTCGATCCGGAACGGACCTCGCCCTACCAGTTCTACCAGTTCTGGCTGCGCACCGACGACCGGGACGTGGTCAAGTACCTCAAGTACTTCACCTGGCTCGGCCCCGTGGAGATCGAGGAGCTGGAGGAGCAGGTCCGGCAGGCGCCGGAGACCCGGCAGGCCCAGCGGCGCCTCGCCGAGGAGGTCACCCGCATGGTTCATGGCGAGGAGGCCCTCGGCCACGCCCGGCGCATCTCGCAGCTCTTCTTCGGAGAGGACGTGGCGAGCCTCACGGCCGAGGAGATCCTCCAGGTGGTCAGCGAGGGTCCCTCGACGGGCCTGCCGGCCGCGGAGCTTGCCGCGGGCGGGCTGCCGCTGCCCGACCTGCTCGTCCGCACGGCTCTCGCCAGCTCCAAGGGCGAAGCCCGCCGCGTCATCGAGTCCGGCGGGA
>CAXTNS010000248.1:7750-9179 GCA_964245465.1 uncultured Thermoanaerobaculia bacterium | reverse complement strand
AGCTGGGAGAGGGCGAAGACGCCTTTCTTCCGCACCTCCAGCGCCGGGTCCTTGCGGATCGCCTGGAGGATCGCGTCCGGGGACTTGGGATCGTCCATCTGGGCGAGCCAGAAAAGGGCCTCGCCGCGGACGTCGGCGCTGCGGTCGTCCCGAGAGACCGGGATGAGAGTGTCCGCCGCGCCGGGAGACTCGCTCTGGCTCAACGAGAAGATGGCCTTTTTACGGATCTCGCCGTCTGGATCGTTTTTGACGACGCCGGTGAGGAACCGGGCGCCGCGCTCGCCCCGGCTCTGGCCGAGCCAGAACAGGGCCTGCTCGCGGGTCTTCTCGGGATTGGGGGCCGAGGCCATCTCCTCCAGCACCTCGTCCGCCCGCGAGTTGCGGTGGAATGCCAGGGCGGAGAGCGCCTCGTCGGCGAGGCTCCTGGAGCTTCTGCTGGCGGTCCTGGCGAGCAGGGTCACGCTCTCCTCGGGTTTGGCGTCGCCGAGCCAGACGAAGCGGCGGCCTCCGGCGTCGAGCGGGCAGGTCGAAGAGAACCCGCGGACCTTCTCGATCTCCCCGCCCTGGAGGCGGACGAGCACCATCAGATCCTGCTCCGCGGGCACCTTCACGTCGCTGGTGCCGCCCCAGCTCTGGTTTCGGGCTTCGAGCCGGCAGGCGGTCTTCTTCATGTCCTTGAAATCGCCGTCATGGCTCCAGCAGCAGTTGTAGTGCTTGCCCATGACCATAGGCACCGTCCAGCCGACCCAGACGGGCTCCCGGCCGCCGGCCTGGCGCAGAGCAGCTTCGAGTCCGGCGGCGGCCGAGCCGGTCTCGAGCTTCGCGTTGGCGACTTGCGGCGTCTGCGCCGTCAAAGGCACGGTGAGACCGAGGGACAGGAGAACCATCGAGATCTGTCGTTTCATGGCGGTCACCTTATTCTCCGAAGACCTTGAGCAGGAACTCCTCCGCCTCGGGGGAGCCCATCAGACTGAGTTTCTGGACGATCTCGCGGCGCAGCCTCGGGTCCTTCTCGGCGCGGTAGAGCTCGATGAGGGCCTTGGCGTTGTTCTGGACGAAGAGCCCATCGACGGCAGCCTGGCGCACCCAGGCGTCCGAGCTGCCGGCGTAGAGGGATTTGAGCGCCGCCGTGGCCTGTTGCGAGTGGCCGATACCGAGGCCCTCGATGGCCTTTCGGCGGAGCGGGCCGGGCTCTTTTTCGTCACGGGCGATGCCGGTCAGGGCCTCGACGTCGCCGGCCACGGCGAGGCCGTCGAGGATCTGCATCTTGGCCGCCGCGTCGGTGTCACGGTAGAGCTGGCGCAGCTCCTGCCGGGCCCCGATAGGGCCGAGCAGGTCGATGGCCTTGCGGCGCACCGCCGGGTCCTTCTCGCCGCGGGCGGCGGCGATCGACCAGGAGCGGTGGCTCGGCGCCCCGCACTGGTACCTG
>CAXTNS010000248.1:7280-7740 GCA_964245465.1 uncultured Thermoanaerobaculia bacterium | reverse complement strand
GCCCACCTCGCCGCGGACGAGCTGCACGCCCGCGCGGAGCGGCGCGCCGCCGACGACGACGAGCTTGACCGCCGGGCTGGAGGCGCTATAGACCTCGGCCAGGGCCTTGTCGTCCCCCGCGGCTCCCAGCGACTCGATGGCCTGCCTCTGGAGCTCCGGATGGCGGGTGCCGCGGGCAACTTCGAGGAGGGTCTTGCGCGCCTCGGGCGAGTCGCTCTGGGTGAGTACGAAGAGGGCCTGCCCCTTGAGGTGCGCCGAGTGGGGGCCGTCGAGGAACTTGAGGATCAGGGGCAGGGCCTGCTTGGAGCCCGAGGCCATCAGACCGTTCAAGGCGTAGAGCTTGGTCTCGTCGTCTGCTTCGTCCTCGGGATCGGGGCGCTGGCCCGCAGCTCCGCGGATCTCGATTTCCAGAGCCCGGGCGTCGTCCTGCCACTCGCTCTTGGGGTGGGCGGAAGCGAGT
>CAXTNS010000248.1:6836-7270 GCA_964245465.1 uncultured Thermoanaerobaculia bacterium | reverse complement strand
GCCGCCCTTTTTCTGCGCATAGGCCTTCCAGTAGAGGGCCGCGTCGGCGTCCTTGCCGCCCTTGGCGGCCGACTTGCCGAACTTGTCGGCGGCGGCGTTGAACCGTCCCGCGTCGAGGTCCTTGCGGGCTTCCTGGTAGAGGGCGTCCTTCTCGGCTTCGGCCAGGGCCGGCCCGGACACGAGGCTCAGGCCCGCGGGGACGAGGAGCAGGGCGCTCAGCCAGAGATAGAGATAGGTGGATCGCATGAGCGGGATCTCCTAGAGAGTCTGTTTCTGCGTTTCGATACGGTCGCTTGCGACCCGTACCTTGAACAGGAGGGACTGGGTCGCGATCCGTTCGCGCAACGCCGCGATCTCCTCGGCGGGCAGATCGTCGGGAGCGTGGGCCAGATCGAGAAGGAACGGCTCGAGCTCGTCGAGCACGCCGGCCAGCC
>CAXTNS010000248.1:0-6826 GCA_964245465.1 uncultured Thermoanaerobaculia bacterium | reverse complement strand
GCATGTCGTTGTTGCCCGCGAGCCAGGGATAGCGGTTCTGCCAGCCGCTGCCGCCCGGCCTGACGGGTCGACTGGCGGTAGAGGCGGTTGGCGGTCAGGAGGTCGTTCGCCCAGGCGCGTTCCGCCGCCAGATCGTTGAGGCCGGGTTCGTTGGAGACCTCCGCGAGCAGCCGCTCGGAGCGTTCCAGGTGGCTCGCCACGGTGGCGAGGAGGATGCGGTCCCGGGCTTCCTGGGGCAGCGCCTGCGGCCGGGACAGACGGCCGAGACCGAAGCCGACCGCCAGCAGGATCAGGGCGGCCGCGGCCCAGCCGATCGCCTGCCGCTGGCTGCGGGCATTGCGCAGAGGGAATGGGATCAGCCGGCCCGGCCGCCGTTCGCGGGCGAGCCTGGGCTCGAGCCGAGCCCAGACCTCGGCGCCATAGCCCTCTCCCCGCTCGGGGACGGGCATCGCGTCGTCATCCACCGCGGCCAGCACCTGCCGCAAGGTCTCGCAACGGGCGCGCAGCTCCTCGGAGTCTTCGAGCTGCTGGCGCATGGCTTCCGGGTCCTCGGCTTCGCCATAGAGGTAGAGGATCAGGTCGTCGTCTTCCAGATGCTTCATGGCCTCACTTCCTGTTTCTGAACCAGGGGCTCCAGCACGATCCGCAGCTTCTTGACCGCGCGGAAGACCGCCTGTTTTCCCGCGCTCACCCCGAGCCCGAGCTGGTCGCAGATCTCGGCGATGGAACGCCCCTCGAAGTGGCGGAGGATGAAGGCCGTCCGCTCCATGGGGGAGAGACCGGCCAGGGCCGAGCGCACGGCCCGCTCCACTTCGAGACCCAGGGTGAGCCGGTCCGGCCCGGGGTCGGAGGAGGGGAGGGGAGCGTCGCCGGCGGTCGGCATCTCTTCGTGGCGGGAACGGTGGCGCTGCTGCTTGCGCACGATCTCCAGGGCCGTGTTCACGGCGATGCGGTGGAGCCAGGTGCCGAACTGAGAGCGGGAGTCGAAGCGGCCGAGCGACCGGTAGACCCGCAGGAAGGTCTCCTGGACGGCGTCCTCGGCGCTCGGCTCGTCGCCGGTGATCCGGTAGGCGAGGCGGAACAGTTTCGGGCTGTAGCTCTCCACCAGCTCCCGGAAAGCTTCGGCGTCGCCCTTGCGAGCGCGTTCCACCATCTCCGGGGGACTGTTTTCGGTGCGGTCCATGCGTCTGATTAGACGCCGGATGGGCCGGGCGGTTAGCCCGGCAATGTCTGCGAGATTTTCAGAGGGGGGTGATCTCGACCCGGGCCGAGCCGGGACGGACGATCTCGAGCTCGCGAGCGGCGCCGTAGGAGAGGTCGAGCACGCGGCCCGGGTGGTAGGGACCACGGTCGTTGATCTTCACCACCACCGTGCGGCCGTTCTCCAGGTTGCGCACGAGGGCGCGGCTGCCCAGGGGCAGGGTGCGGTGGGCGGCCGTCAGGTCATTCATGTCGTACGTCTCGCCGCTGGCGGTGGGGGCGCCATGGAAGTCGGGACCGTACCAGGAGGCGCGTCCGCGCAGGGGCGAGCCCCAGCGGGTCTCGATCCAGTGGGTCTTCGAGGGCCGGGCTCCCGAGGTGATGGTGGCGGAGTCCTCGGGCAGGACCACGGCCGCGGGCTCGAAGTCCTGCCGGCCGGCGGCCACGGCGACCCCCAGGTAGGCCATGAAGGCGAGGGAGGACACCCACACGAACGCCGCGCCGCGGCCTCTGGACCTTTCCGGGCGGGCAGGGTTCGAGCGCAGGGGAGGTCTTACTCGGGTCATGGGGCCTCCTTCGGGAAACGTTCTCTCTGCAGCTTCCAGGTCTCCAACAAAGGATCGGCGCCCTGGATTCCTGCCGGGCGCCTACCGGGCGGAGACCACGACCGAGGGCAGCCCGATCACCGCCAACTCGCGGCGCAGGGACTCGGCCGCATTGCGGCTGTCGAAGGCGCCGATCTGGACGCGGTTCCAGGTGCCGTCATCATCCACCACGGCTTCGGGATAGAGCCGCACGATCTCCTTGTGGAGAGCCATCGCCCGCTCGGGCTCGCTGAAGGCGCCCACCTGCACGGTGTAGCGCGGCGGCGGGCCGGCCGCGGGGATCAGATAGAGCTCGACGGCGGCCGTACCCGGGCCCACGACGCCCACCTCGCGGGCGGCGGCGTAGGAGAGGTCGATGATGCGGTTCTTCGAGAAAGGGCCTCGGTCGTTGACCTTCACCACCACCTCGCGGCCGGTACGGGTATTGCGTACACCCACCTTGGTGCCGAAGGGAAGTGAGGGGTGGGCGGCGGTCAGGTCGTTCATGTCATAGCGCTCGCCGCTCGCCGTTCGCCGGCCATGGAACTTGGGGCCGTACCAGGAGGCGATTCCCCTCTCGACCGGCACGCCGAACGACGTCGGGCCGGCGGGCTTGCGGTTGTTGGAGCAAGCGACTGCCAGGAGCTGGCAGAGGAGAAGGATGGCAAGGAACAGATAGCGGCAAGGAGCTTTCCTTTGGCGCATGGGCTTGGGTTCTCCGTAAGGTGGTATCGAGCCATCTTCGTGAGAGCTCTGGGGTCCAGGAGCGCTGGAACGGCTTGCGCTGAGCCGGATGTTACCACATTGTAAATTTTCACTTTGTTTACGCCCCGGTCCTCCAATCCGGGGAAAGTCGGTCTCTAGACTCTGGGCGAGGCAATCGCGGCGGTCTCGGCCCCTTCCAGGGCGGGCGCCACGACCTCCTCGAGGAACTCGTTGACCTGCTCGGCGGACCGGCCCGTGAAGGCGACCGGATCGAGCCAGGGCTCGACCTCCTGGCGCGTGAGCCGGAACTCCGGGTCGCTCACGATGAGGTTGATCAGGGGGTTGTCCCCCCCTTTGCTCTCTAGAGTGCTCTGAGCGTCCAGACTGTAGCCGCGGATGCGCTCGTGGAGGTGCTGGCGGTCGCCGCCGCGCAACACCGCCTCCATGAGCAGGGTCTCCGTGGCCATGAACGGCAGCTCGCGGGCCACCCGGGCGGCGACCGTCGCCTCGCGCACCACGAGCCCCGCGGAAATGTGGGCGGCGAGGCCCAGGATGGCGTCCGCGCCCAGGAAGGAGTCGGGGATCACCAGCCGGCGGTTCGCCGAGTCGTCCAGGCTCCGCTCCAGCCACTGGGTGGCCGTGTTCAGGGGGCCGTTCAGGCTGTCCGTGATCAGCCGCCGGGCGAGGCCGCACATGCGCTCGGCCCGCACGGGGTTCCGCTTATAAGCCATAGCCGAGGAGCCCACCTGCTCGGCGTCGAACGGCTCGGAGAGCTCGCCCACGCCCTGGAGTAGGCGGAGGTCCGTGCCGAATTTGTGGCAGGTCTCGGCGAGGCCGGCCAGAGTCTGAAGCACTTGGCTGTCCTGCTTCCTCGAATAGGTCTGGCCCGTCACCGGGAAGCTCTCGGCGAAACCCAACCGTTGAGCAAACCGCCGGTCGAGCTCCCGTACTTTGACTCCGTCGCCCTGAAAAAGGGTGAGGAAGGAGGCCTGCGTGCCCGTCGTCCCCTTGACCCCGCGGCAGCGCAGGGTCGCGAGCCGGTGGCGCACCTCCGCGAGGTCCATCAGGAAGTCCTGGAGCCAGAGGCAGGCCCTCTTGCCCACGGTGGTGAGCTGGGCCGGCTGGAAGTGAGTGTAGGCGAGCGTCGGGATGGCCCGCGTCTTTTTGGCAAAACCGGCGAGCTCCCGGGCGGTCGCGGCGAGCCGGCCCGCCAGCAGCTCCAGGGCCTCGCGGATCAGCAGGACGTCCGTGTTGTCCGTGATGAAGGCGCTCGTGGCGCCCAGATGGATGATGCCTCCGGCGCCCGGGTGGACCCGGTCGGCCTGCTCCGCGTAGTGGCGGATGTGGGCCACCACGTCGTGCCGGGTCCGCCGCTCGATCTCCGCCACCCGGTCGAGGTCCACGTCCTCCTCGACCGCCTTCAGGGCCGCGATCTGCTCGGCCGTGATGGGCAGGCCCAGCTCGCGCTCGCACTCGGCGAGCGTGATCCACAGGCGGCGCCAGGCGCGGAAGCGGTGGCGGGAGGAGAAGATCCTCGCCATATCCGGCGAGGCGTAGCGTTCGTAGAGCGGGTTCTGGGGGGTATCGGAGAGCATGGCCGGGGCGGATTCTATACGAGGGCGTCTGCTGGGGGCGTCTGCTACAATGCGCCGCCGCCCGGGCCTTCCTCCGGACGCACCCCTCTTCGAGGCTTTCATGTCGATACGAGTCGATTCCGAGATTGGACGCCTGCGCCGCGTCCTGACCCACAGGCCTGGGCGTGAGATGGATTGGATGGTCCCCGCCATGATGGGGAGCCTCCTTTTGGACGACATCCTGGACGGCGACGAGGCCCGCGAGGAGCACGACCTTTTCTCGCAGGTGTTCCGGCAGGCGGGAGTGGAGGTCCTCGACGTCCAAGCCCTGCTGGCGGACGTCCTGGCTCACCCGGCTCCCCGCAAACAGCTTCTGGACGAGCTGGAGGCCGAGTACGGCGCACCCTTCAGCCTGGTCCACCATCTTGAAGAAATGCCGCCCCGAGAGCTCGCTTCAGCCCTGATCGAGGGCATCCGAAACCCGGCCGAGATCTCCGACGCCGGCCGCCTGCAGTTCTTCCAATTGAACCCGGTGCCCAACTACTTCTTCCAGCGCGATCCCCAGGTAGTGATGGGCAACCGCGTGGTCGTCTCCTCCATGGCGACCGACGCCCGCGAGCGCGAGCCGCTCCTCGCCCGCACCCTGTTCGAGCACCACCCGGCCCTCTCCGGCACCGCGGCTCTGTTCGAGATCGACGTGCCGCCCTCGGGAGCGCCCCAGCACAACCCGCACTTCCCCTATCCCAACCTCGAGGGAGGAGACGTGTTGGTGGTAAGCCCGGAGATCGTCCTCGTGGGCCTCTCCGAGCGGACCAACCGGCGGGGCATCGAGGTGCTGGCCGAGTATCTGCGCCTGGAGGAGACCCCCTTCCGCCACCTCATCATGGTCGAGCTGCCGCGCCGGCGTTCCTACATGCACCTCGACACGGTCTTCACCCTGATCGACCGCAACTTGTGCCTCGCCCACCTGCCGGTCATCCAATCCGGCGGTCCGGAGTCGGCCCACGTCTAATCCGTCGACCTCTACGCCAAGGAACTCACCTTCACACTCCGGCCCTCGCTGCTCAAGGCTTTGGCGGACTTCGGAGTGGAACTCGACGTCGTGCCCTGCGGCGGCGCCTCCGATGCCATCGACCAGCAGCGCGAGCAGTGGACCGACGGCGCCAACGCCTTCGCCATCGCCCCGGGGCTGATCCTCCTCTACCGCCGCAACCGCCGGACGATGGAGGAGCTGGCGCGGCGCGGCTGGCGGATCCTGTCCGACGAAGAGGTCGCGGCCGGCCGGCACGACCTGCTCGGAGGGGGGCCGGCGGTCGTCTCGCTGTGCTCCAACGAGCTGTCGCGGGCCCGCGGCGGTCCGCGCTGCATGACCATGCCGCTCGAGCGCGACCCGTTGTAGGGGGCGGCCACACGGGGCCGCCCCTACAACCCTACTTCCCCTCTGGAGGAGATATGACCCGTCACCTGATCTCGATCCACGACCTGACCCGGGCGGAGGTCGCCGGCCTCTTCCGGCTCGCCGCGGACGTCAAGGCCGAACCCGCCAAATACGAGAGCCACATGCACCGGAAGACCCTGGGCATGATCTTCGAGAAGTCCTCGACCCGCACCCGCGTGAGCTTCGAGGTGGGCATGGCCCAGATGGGCGGGCACGCCCTCTTCCTGTCCAGCCGCGACATCCAACTCGGCCGCGGCGAGCCGATCTCGGACACCGCCCAGGTGCTCTCGCGCTATGTCGACGGCATCATGGCCCGCACCTTCGCCCACCAGACGGTGACGGACCTCGCCCAATACGGCTCCGTCCCCGTCATCAACGGCCTCACCGACGACCTCCATCCCTGCCAGGGGCTCACCGACTACTTCACCCTGACCGAGATCTTCGGCGGCCTCGACCGGCTCCACGGTCGCAAGCTCGCCTACGTGGGCGACGGCAACAACATGGCCCACTCCCTGATGTTCGGCGCCGCCAAGGCGGGGATGGACGTGGCCGTGGCCTCGCCCAAGGGCTACGAAGTCAAGGAGCACTACGCCAACCTCGCCCGGCAGGACGCCGAGGAGGCTGGCACCCAGGTCATCCTGACGAACGATCCCAAAGAGGCCGTCGAGGGCGCCTCCTGCGTCTACACCGACGTCTGGGCCTCGATGGGACAAGAGGCGGAAGCCCAGCAGAGACTCAAGGACTTCCAGGGCTTCATCGTCGACGGGGATTTGATGTCCCACGCCCGTCCGGACGCCGTCTTCCTCCACTGCCTGCCTGCCCACCGCGGCGAAGAGGTGGCCGCCGAAGTCTGCGACGGCCCCCAGAGCCGCATCTTCGACGAGGCGGAGAACCGTCTGCACGTCCAGAAGGCGATCATGCTGTGGCTGATGGCGGGAGTGGAGATCTGAGGATTGACAGCCCCGGGGAATGTGACGTTCCCCCTCCTTCGCAGCTCGGAAGAGCGGGGAATACCTCGTTCCCCCTCCTGTGCGTCTTCGGATGAGCAGGGAACGTCCCATTCCCCCTTTCATCATCTCGAAAACGGTGGGGAATGCCCCATTCCCTGTCGATGTCGTTTTGAAGACGAAGGGGATGTGACGTTCCCTGCTCTTCGCACTTCGTGAGAGCGGGGAATGTCTCATTCCCCCTGTTCAGACCGCGAAGAGAGTAGGGAACGTCTCGTTCCCTGCTGCTCGATCTTGAAATCTAGGGGGGAATGCCCTCTCTGTGTAACCGTCCGGCGAACTGCATCTTGCAGACAAGCGTTGGATTCCAGAGGATGC
>CAXTNS010000247.1:6241-9186 GCA_964245465.1 uncultured Thermoanaerobaculia bacterium | reverse complement strand
GACCATGATCACGGCGAGGCAGGCCACAAAGGCGAGGAACAGGGCGCCGCGGAAGATGGAGAACCGGAAGGAGGTCTGAGTGAGGCGTGCCTCCTCAGCGGCAAAGGTGTCGCGTCGGTAGTGGTAGGCCTCGGCGGGTGGGCTCATGCTTGGAGTATATTGAACGTCAGAGACGTTTCCTCCAGAATGGAGGCGCGAAGGAGGATCTTGTGGCCACTCTCAACATCAAGAACTTTCCGGATCCGCTCTACGAGAAGCTCCAAGAGCAGGCCCAGCTAGAGCATCGCTCTCTGGCTCAGCAGGTCATCCACATCCTGAACCAGACTGTGGAGCGGGAGAAGCCCCTTTCCATTCTAGGCCTGGAGGGTTTGGGCAAGGAGATCTGGGAAGGGATCGACGCGGTGGAGTACATTCGACAGGAACGAGACTCTTGGGACTCTTGACGGAGATTGGGGACGGTCCCGTCGCTCTCGACTCTTCGATCTTCATCTACTTTATCGAAAGGAATCCAATCTACCTTACAGCAGTCAAACCCATCTTCGTAGCCATTGATGAGGGACGCTTGACGAGCGCAACCTCCAGCCTCACCCTGCTGGAGACTCTTGTCGCCCCGTTGCGAGCCGGGAACATGGTGATTGCCCGCCAGTATGAGCGATTTCTCACGAACAGCCGCGGCCTTCAACTCGTCCCCATCGACTTCGCTTTGCTGCATGCGGCGGCTCACCTTCGAGCCACTACGCGCCTGAAGACACCCGACGCTCTACAGGTGGCCTCGGCGCTGAGCGCGGGATGCGAAGTCCTAGTCACCAACGACGACCGCATCCCGCCAATACCGGGACTCCGGGTTCTCCGGGTTGACGATCACCTGGAGACCGCCTGACCCCTACTCCACCGTCACACTCTTCGCCAGATTCCGCGGCTGGTCCACATCCGCCCCGCGGCGCACGCCGATGAAGTAGGCGAGGAGCTGGAGGGGGACGACGTTGACGATGGGCTGCAGGCGCGGCGAGACCGAGGGCACCTCGATCACCTCGTCGGCGATACCGCCCAGCTCCTCCGGATCGCGGTCGGTCATCGCAATGACGATGCCGTCCCGGGCGTTGACCTCCTGCATGTTGCTCCGGGTCTTCTCGGAGAGCTGGTCGCCCGTGGCGATGGCCACGACGGGCATGTTCTCGTCGATGAGAGCGATGGGACCGTGCTTCATCTCGCCCGCCGGATAGCCCTCGGCGTGGATGTAGGAGATCTCCTTGAGCTTGAGCGCGCCCTCCAGGGCGATCGGGTAGTTGATCCCCCGGCCCAGGTAGAGGAAGTTCTGGGCCCGGTGGTACTTGCGGGCCAGCTCGTCCATGTGCCGCTCCTGGCGGCGGATGACCTCGTCGACTGCCTGGGGCAGGCGCGCCAGCTCGTCCAGGTAGTGCCGCTCGATCTTGCCGAAGCGGCGCTCGCGCAGGTAGAGGGCCAGGAGGTAGAGGGCCACGAGCTGGGTGGTGAAAGCCTTGGTGGAGGCCACGCCGATCTCGGGTCCCGCGTGGGTGTAGATCACCCCATCGCTGATGCGGGTCGCCTGGCTGCCGACCACGTTGCAGACGGCAAAGAGGTGGGCTCCCCGCTCGCGGGCGGCTTCCATAGCGGACAAAGTGTCCGCCGTCTCTCCCGACTGGGAGATGCCGACGGCCAGCACGCGGTCGGAGACGATGGGATCGCGGTAACGATACTCGGAGCCGTAATCCACCTCGACGGGGATACGGGCGATCTCCTCGATCAGGAACTTGCCCACCAGCCCCGAGTGCCAGGAGGTGCCGCAGGCCAGGAGATGGAGGCGGTCGATCCTCTCGATCTGCTCCTGGGTCAGCTTCGCGGCGTCGAACAGGACCTCCGCGCGCTCGAAGTCCACGAAACCGCCCAGGGTCTCCTGCACGGCCTGGGGCTGCTCGTGGATCTCCTTGAGCATGAAGTGCTTGTAGCCGCCCTTCTCGGCCTGGACCGGGTCCCAGTTAAGCCGGTGGGTGGGACGCTCGACGGTCTTGCCCGTGCGGTCCCAGATCTCGACGCCGGCCGGGGTGAGCCGCGCCAGGTCGCCGTTCTCCAGGAAAATTACGTCTTTCGTGTGGACCAGGAGGGCCGCCGGGTCCGAGGCCAGGAACTGCTCGTCCTGGCAGAGGCCGATGACGAGCGGAGGACCCTGACGGGCGGCCACGATCTCCTGCCCCTCGGTCTCGGTGGTGACCACGGCGAAGGCGTACATCCCCTCCAGCTCCTTGACGGCCTTGGCCACGGCCGCGCGCAGGTCGCCATTCAGATAGGAGGAGATCAGGTTCGCCACCACCTCGGTGTCGGTGTCCGAGTTGAAGGTCCAGCCCTCGGCCAGGAGCCGCTTCTTGAGCGGCAGGAAGTTCTCGATGATGCCGTTGTGGATGAGCGCCAGGCGGCCGCGCGAGTCCACCATGGGGTGGGCGTTCCTCTCACTCGGTGGACCGTGGGTGGCCCAGCGGGTGTGGCCGAGCCCGTAGCGGCCGGCGAGGGGGTGCTTCTCGAGTTTCTCCTTGAGGCGGTCGAGCTTGCCCTCGGCCTTGGCCGTCAGCAGCTCGCCGTCCTCGACGGCCACGACCCCGGCCGAGTCATAGCCCCGGTATTCCAGGCGGCGCAGGCCGTCCATCAGCAGGGGGACGACCTCGCGCTGCCCCACGTACCCCACGATTCCGCACATGTCTAAGGTTCCTCTTTCTTCTTGAGATCCCGGCGGCGCCTCAGCCCGCCGGCCCAGCCTTCCAGGTTCTTCTGCCGCACTCGTCCCACCGCGAGCGCCCCGTCAGGGACGTTCTTGGTGATGATGGAGCCCGCCGCCGTCGAGGCCCCGGCCCCTATCTTTACGGGCGCCACCAGCAGGGTGTCGCTGCCGATGAAGGCTCGGGGGCCGATCTCAGTCGGGTTCTTCCGGACCC
>CAXTNS010000247.1:4902-6231 GCA_964245465.1 uncultured Thermoanaerobaculia bacterium | reverse complement strand
GTCGAAGCTGTTGATCTCGTCCACGTCGAGCTTGGTCACGATGTCGATCGGCGCACCCATCCTCAACAACTCGGGCATCATCTCGGCCGCATTGCCCAGAACCCCGATGGACAACGGCTTTCTGGCGTCCTTGGCGCCCGCCGCAAGCTCAGAATTCTTGACTTCGACGAAGTTGCCCACCCGGGCTCCTTTCCGCAAGCGGGACGCCGGACGCAGCCGGGCGAAGGGACCCACCCGGCAGCCGTCGCCCACCTCCGCACCATCCAGAACGCTGTAGGGCTCGATGGTTATGCCCTCGCCCACCGTGGTGTCGCGCAGCCACGCGCCCTGGTGGATCGTACACCCCGGGCCGACGGAGGTGCGGCCCAGGAGAGAGACCCCAGGATGGATCACCGTGTCTTCTCCGACGCGCACCCCGGGCTCGATGACCGTCCGGCCGGGTTCCAGGATCGTCACCCCCGACTTCATGAGGGCCAGCAGGTGCCCGTCGATCAGCAGCCGGTGGATCCGGGCCAGCTCGGCACGGTCGTTGACGCCCAGGGCCGCGTCTGGATTGTCCAGGGTGACCAGCCGCACGGGCCGTCCGGCCGCGGCGGCGCTGGTAACGGCGTCGGTCAGGTAGAGCTCGCCCTGGGCGTTGTCGGTCTTGAGGCTCCGCAGGTAGTCGAAGATCTCGGGGGCAGGCAGGGCGTACAGTCCGGCGTTGATCCGCTTCACCGCCAGCTCCTCGGGCGAGGCGTCGCGAGCCTCGACGATCCTCTGGAATTCGCCGCTCTCGTCGACCAGAACGCGGCCGAGGGAGCCCGGCTCGGTCAGATCCGCGACCGCCATGGCGCCCCAGCCAGCCTCGGCCTCCGTGGCCAGGCGGTCGATGGCCGCGGGGGTGATCAGCGGCACGTCTCCCGAGAGGACGAGCAGCGTCGCCGCGCCTTGCACCTCCCCCTCAGCCTGGGCCAAAGCGTGCCCCGTGCCCTTCTGCTCGGCTTGGAGGACCCAGCCGAGATCAGTACCAGTAATCTCCTCGCGCACCTGCTCGGCCCCGTGGCCCACCACCACCAGGATGCGCTCGCACCCGGCCTCACGGGCCGCGTCGACGACCCAGGCGAGGAGCGGCCGCCCGGCCGCCCGGTGGAGCACCTTGGGCAAAGAGGACTTCATGCGCGTCCCCTTGCCGGCGGCGAGGATGACCGCAACGCGGAGGTTAGGCTGGAGCATTGAGCCTCCTAAAGATCCGGTCCTTGTCCGTCCGTGCCCGTCTGTGCCTGTCCGCGTTGAGGCACCTTCGTCAACTCCAGCACCGCCTCCGCCAGCTTCTCCGGATCATGGCGG
>CAXTNS010000247.1:0-4892 GCA_964245465.1 uncultured Thermoanaerobaculia bacterium | reverse complement strand
TCAGGACGCCGTCGGCCGCCAGGAGCTCGGCCTCGACCACCTCCAGGCCCATGGCTTCCAGGACGGCCTTCTCGACCGCCACGGGCTCGGAGTTGGTCTCAGCATAATGGCTGAGCAGGGCCTCGGGGATCGGAGTCGAGCTCACCAGGACGGCGTCGATGATGCCGGAGCCGACGTGCCGCTCCAGCGCCCGCACGTGATCGATCCCCATCATGCCATCCGTCTCTCCGGGCTGGGTCATCAGGTTGAGCAGGAGGACGACCCGCGCCTTCGACTTGGCGACGGCCTGGCGGATGCCGGGGATCAGCAGGTTGGGGAGGATCGACGTGTAGAGCGATCCGGGACCGAGCAGGATCAAATCCGCCTTCTCCAGGGCGCCGGCGGCGGGCGGGAACGCCGGGGGCGCGGGTGGATCGAGCTCGACCGCCGCCAGCTCCTCGCCCGACAGGCCCACGGCCGATTCCCCCTCGTAGATCCGGCCCGAGACGCCGCGGCCGCGCAGCCGCACGTCCGTGAGGGTCGCCGGGAAGATCTTGCCCCGCACCGAGAGCACCGACTCGGCCGTGAGGATCGCCTGGTGGAAGTCCCCGGTGATGCCCGTGAGCGCGGTCAGGAACAGGTTGCCGAACGAGTGCCCGAGCAGGCCGCCCCCGTCGGGGAAGCGGTACTGGAACAGGCGGGTCAGGAGGTCCTCGTCGTCCGCCAGGGCCGCGATGCAGTTGCGGATGTCCCCCGGCGCCGGGACGCCGAACTCCTGGCGCAGCCGGCCGGAGGAGCCGCCGTCGTCGGTGACGGTGACGACCCCCGCGATGGCGCGCAGCCGCTCCGTGCCCACGTGGTGCTTCAGGCCGCGCAGCAGGGCGGACAGCCCGGTGCCGCCGCCGATCGCGACGAGCGCCTTGCCGGCGGGGCGCACCGGGTCAGGAGAGGCCGAAGAGGGGACGGTAGTCCCGGTTCTTGCGGAGCTCGGCGAAGTCGGGGTCGTGGAAGGCATGGATGCGATTCTTGGGGTTGAGCTCGACCGCCCTGGCCAGCGCCTCTGCCGCCTCCTCGATCCGGTCCTCGACGGCGTGGATCGAGGCCACGAGATAGGCGAAACGGTCGTCCTTCTGGTCCCGTCCGCCCTCGCGGCTGATCTCGAGCGCCGCCTGGAGGTCTCCGCGGTTCTTCTCGTAGACGGCCGCGAGGAAGGGGTCCACCTCGGACTCCTTCGCCTTGCCGCCCTGCTCCTCCACCTTCTGGCGGGGGATCACCAGGAGCTGCCGGGCCTTGTCGCGCAGCTCCGGCCGGTCGGCGAGCTCGACGGCTTTCTCCAGGTGCTCCACCGCCTTCTTCCAGTCCTTGCCCTGGAGAGCGGCGATGCCTTCCGAGAAGGCATCCAGGCCCGGATCGCTGGAGGAGGAAGGGGCTTGAGCCCGCGGCGGGGACGGCTTCGGCGTGGGCTGAGGCTTGGACTGGGGCTGCGGTTTGGCCTTGGCCATGGCTCCTCTCGACTAGCGCTTCTTCAGCTCGATCAGGATCTGTTTCGCGACCGACTTCAGGGTATCGAAGACGCCGACTCCCGTCGTCGCCACCGCCTCGAAGGTCGGCTCCCGCTTGTAGTTGAGCGTCCGGTACATCTCATCGACGGCGACCACTCCCGGCAGGTCCCGTTTATTGAACTGCAGGGCGTACGGGATCGTCGCCAGGTCGAACCCATGCTCTTTCAGGTTCTGTTCCAGGTTGCGGATGGACTCGATGTTGGCCTCCATCCGGGCGTCCTGGCTGTCGGCCACGAAGACCACGCCGTCGACCCCTTTCAGGATCAGCTTGCGGCTGGCATCGTAGAACACCTGGCCGGGCACGGTGTAGAGGTGGAACCGGGTCGTGAAGCCGCGGATGCTCCCGAGGTCGAGCGGCAGGAAGTCGAAGAACAGGGTGCGGTCGGCCTCGGTGGCGAGAGAGATCATCTTGCCCTTCGATTCCGGGGCGGTCTTGTTGTAGATGTACTGCAGGTTGGTCGTTTTTCCACACAGGCCGGGGCCGTAGTAGACGATCTTGCAGTTGATCTCCTTGCTGGCGTAGTTAATGAAAGTCATGCTCGCTCCGTCACCCTGGACCTGGACCGCCGGGGGCACCCCGAAAGACCGCCCTCGCCTCCGGCCGGCTCGCGTCTGCGGCTACTCGCCGAAGAGCGCGTCGATGTCGTCGTCGGTGATCTCGGAAAATGGGCTCGCGTGGGTTGATCCCTGCGCTCCTTTTTCACCCTTCTGCAGCATCACCTCGAAGATCTTCTCGAGGTCGACGTTCGCCCGTTTGACCCGCAGGCGCACGAGGCCCAGGGAGGAACGGTCGTCGAAGATGACCACGAGAATGGCTCGCTTGGCGACGATGGAGATGTGGATGTGGTCCTGCTGGCCCTCGTGGAACAGCACCGAGAACTCCCGCTCGCCGATCAGCTTCGCGAGACCGTCGGTGGCCGCCACGTTGCCGGCCGTCAGCGAGGCGAGCGAGGTGGTGTCGAACTGCTCGATCTCCCCCGCCGAGGCGATCTGCTGACCGTTCTTGTCGATCAGGAAGACAGCCTTGGCGTTGGCCTCCTGGCGCAGACGGCGCAGGGCCTCCTCAAGGTGCTTGAACTCCTCCTCGTAAAGCACGAAGTCGGCTGCGCACATGGCTACCCTTTCCGGACCGCGCGAAGATACACCATCGCGGGCTGGGCCGTCAAAGCTCTGATTCCACGTTGTTTGTCTCGGCCAGTTTGTCTCTGTCAATGCCGGTCAGCGGAACAGCCGCCAGCCCTGGAGAATGTCGTTCTCAGCCAGTACCAACTGGTCCCCCTCAATCCGGTGCTTCAACGGAATCGGCCTGCAGCCTCCCGTGTTCCGGTTCACGTCCGAGAGACGGGAGGCCGTATCGCACTTGTTGTCCACCAGCCATTCGCCCTCGTGACGGAAGCCCCGGCCGGCCTTCCCATGCGTCTCGCTGGCGTCGAAGCCCACCTGCACCTCACCGTTCCCATCGCGGCCCACCAGGAAACGCACCTCCTGGTTACCCGAGTTGAGGAAGCGGTAGAAGCGCACCTCCTGGGGCTTCAGATTCGCCACGCCGATCCTCACGGTACCATCTTTTGCAGGTTTGACCTGCTCGAATCCGCTGGGGTTCAGGCGCCCCTCCAGGGCTGCCTGGGCTCCCCAGACCGCCCCGAGAACGGCAAGGACGATCAGGACTCCGTGAAGCGGTTTGAAGCGGCGCATCGTTGGCCTATTGTGGCCTAACCCCCCCGGTACGGCAAGTGCGGGGCCTGGCATCCTGAAACAGCGCCCCTAGAACAGCGTGTAGATGAACGGCGCCGTCGCCTGGCTGGTGACCACCAACAGGATCACGAGACCCAGGATGAGCACCAGGGGGACGATCCAGTACACCTTGTTCTGCTTGGCGAACTGGACGATCTCCCCCAGGAACGAACCGAAATAGCGAAGCCTGCGCATGATGTCTCCTCGTCCAGTCTCCTAGTCTAACTGGAACTCCTGGCGCCAGTCCCCCTTCTCCTCGAGCTTGGGCTGCGCCGCCTTCTCGAGCAGGAACGGGCCGAGCACCAGGTAGTCCATCTCCGTGCGCATGAAGCACCGGTAGGCGTCCTCCGGGGTGCAGACGATCGGCTCGCCGCGCACGTTGAAGCTGGTGTTCACGATCACCCCGTACCCCGTGAGCTTCTCGAACTCCTGGAGGATCGCGTGGTACCGGGGGCTCTCCTCGCCCACCGTCTGGATGCGGGCCGAGTAGTCCACGTGGGTGATGGCGGGCACGTCCGAGCGCGGCCGGTTGACCCACTCGGTCAGCGGCAGGCCCGCCTCGTCGCCCCTCTTCGGAATGCGCCGCCGCTCCACCACGTCCGCCACCAGCAGCATGTAGGGCGACGGCCGGTCGAGCTCGAAGTAGTCCGACACCCGCTCCTCCAGCACGCTGGGGGCGAACGGCCGGAAGCTCTCCCGGTACTTGATCTTGAGGTTCATCACCGACTGCATCTTGGGCGAGCGCGCGTCGCCGATAATCGACCGGCCGCCCAGGGCCCGCGGGCCGAACTCCATCCGCCCCTGGCACAGGCCCACCACGTTCTCCCCGGCGAGGAGGCCGGCGATCCGCCGCGCCCAGTCCGCCTCGGGCAGCTCCTCGTAGGGGAGCTTGTGGAAGTCCAGGTACTCCTTGATCTGGTCGCGCGGGAACTCCGGCCCCAGGAGCGAGCCGCGCATGGCGTCCCGCGGCCTGCCATTGGAGACCGCGACCGTCCTGGGATTGCCGAGAGCGTTGTGCCAGACGGCCAGCGGCGCACCCAGCGCTCCGCCGGCGTCGCCCGCCGCGGGCTGGATCCAGAGGTCGTCGAAGATCCCCTCCCGCAGAAGGATGCCGTTCGCCACGCAGTTCAAGGCCACGCCGCCGGCCATGCAGAGATACCGCTTGCCCGTGAGCTCCCGGGCGTGGCGGGCCAGCTTGAGGACGATCTCCTCCGTGACCTCCTGGATCGACTTCGCGAGGTCCATCTCCCTCTTGGTGATGGGCGACTCGGGCTTCCTCGCCGGCCCGCCGAACAGCGCGGAGAACTTGCCGTTCGTCATCTCCAGGCCGTCCAGGTACCCGAAGTAATCCATGTTCATCCGGAACGAGCCGTCCTCCCGGACGTCCACGACCTCCCGCTTGATGGCGTCCGTGTAGATCCCCTCGCCGTAAGGCGCGAGGCCCATCAGCTTGTACTCGCCGGAGTTCACCTTGAAGCCCGTGAAATAGGTGAACGCCGAATACAGCAGGCCCAGCGAGTGGGGGAAGTCGATCTCGCGGATCAGCTTCAGCCGGTGCCCCTCGCCCACGCCGATCGTCGTCGTGGCCCACTCGCCCACCCCGTCGAGCGTCAGCAC
>CAXTNS010000246.1:7596-9201 GCA_964245465.1 uncultured Thermoanaerobaculia bacterium | reverse complement strand
CCGGCGAGAGCCCCGTCCCGCCTCCACTTGGACCACCCCTTGTTCGATCCGGGTCGGCAGGGGTGTGCGGCCGAAACGAGGCCGGTGGTGCGACCTCCTGTGCCGGAGGATACGATAGCGGCGCGGCCACGAAGCGGCCCTGGGCCGCGGGGGCAACTCGATGCCGTGGATCAGGCGCAGCCCTCTCCGATCCTGCTCGATCTCATCCATTCTCGCTCCTCAAGATGGCTTCTTTTTCGAGAGCGCCTCAAAGGATCACACCTTCAGGTCTTTCAGGCAGCTTCCTGCAAGTCACTGTGGCCTGTCAAGCTGGCGCTCAGTCTCAATTTCCACGACGTTGGCTCCCTCGCCCTCTTCGCTTTTCGCCGGGCAGGGGATGCCGGCGGTCTCAGGGAGGCGCTACGCCAGCAGTGGCCGTGGTATCGGGAGTGCGGCCAACCCCGGCGGACGGCTGTGCTTGGAAGACTAGCGCTCTTGGGGCCGCAGGGCGCCTTGCCAGGATCTCACGAGGGGCGGCGAGCCGGGGGCGGAGCGGGAAAATCCGTTCGTTCCACCCGGCGAGAGCCCTTCGAAGCGGAACGAACGCCTCGCGGAGACCAGCGAGCCTCTCGTTCCGACCGGCGAGCCTCCCGTCCCGGTCCGCGGGCTTCTCGTCCCGGTCCGCGGGCTTCTCGTCCCGGTCTACAGCACCCGGATAGGCTCGTCTCAGAGGGATGCTAGCTCGCGCAGAGGCCATACCGCGCGTCAAGCCGATCGGTGTTAAGGCCGAAGCCTGCCCGACGAGCGGTTCTTGTCCACGATAGCCGCGATGATCAGGAGGATGGCTGCGAGGCGCCCGAGGTAGAAGAGTACGTCGCGTCCCTCCGGTCGAAACGGCCGGGGCGGGACCCTATAAAAAGAAGGCGGCCCGGAGGCCGCCTACCCCCACCCGCGGGGAGAAAAGTCGCGGGCGGGTCCGACATCTGGCTGCTTCGTGCAGTCTCTGTTCAGTCGTTGCGGCCGGTCACCGCGGGGTGAGCGCGGCGGTTCTGCCGCCAGCAGCTCTCCTCGGTGTCGCTGCAGACGGGCCTCTCCTTGCCGTAGCTGATAGCGGTCAGGCGGGAAGCCGGAACGCCCAGCGAGACCATGTAGCCCTTGGCCGACTGGGCACGGCGCTCGCCCAGGGCCAGGTTGTACTCGGCCGTCCCGCGCTCGTCGCAGTGCCCTTCGACGGTCAGGGCGAACCGCGGGTTCTGGGTGAGGAAGCGGGTGTTCTTCGCGAGCTGTTCGCGGGCCTCCTCGGAGAGCTCGGCGCGGTCGTAGTCGAAGTAGGCGTCGCCGAGCAGCCGCTGCCGCCGCAGGTACTCGTTGATGGAGTCGAGGTCGCCGTCCAGGGGGTCGGGCGCTGGGGACGGCTGCGGGTCCACCTCGAGATCGGGGGCCGGAGCCGGCGCGGGTGTCGGGGCCGTGGAGGTGGTGACGGGCAGGTCCGCCGCCGTCTTGACCGGCTGCTGCTTGCGGCCGCGGCAGCCGGACGCGAGGACGAGGGTGGCAAGGATCAGGACGGTCAGGATGATCGTTCTGGAGCGCATGGCGTTGAATCCTCCGAATCGCTGTTCAAGGGCA
>CAXTNS010000246.1:0-7586 GCA_964245465.1 uncultured Thermoanaerobaculia bacterium | reverse complement strand
TCTATATCCTGCGATAGAAACGGCTCTAGGTGTGTGGGCGCTATCATCGGCGCAGCATGGAACCGTTGTATTCACCGCAGAGCCGCGCCGAGCGCCTCATCGCCGGGGGCCGGGTGGTGCTCGCGGCCTCGTCGCTGTTCGCCGTCTGGCTCGACCCCTCGGAGCCCGCGAAGTATGCCCGCATCGCCTACTCGCTGCTGGTTTTCTACGTGGTCTATTCGATCGCCATCGCGGTCCTCGCGTGGCGCTCCGACGCGCCGTCGGATCGCCAGCGGCTGACCACTCACTGTTTCGACCTCGTCTTCTTCTCGCTCTTCATCTACTTCACGGCCGGTCCGGCGAGCCCGTTCACCGCCTATTTCGTCTTCTCGCTGGTCTGCGCCACCCTGCGCTGGCAGTGGCGGGGGACGCTGTGGACGGCTCTGGCCTCGCTCGCCGTCTTCCTGGGGGTGGGCCTCTACTTCACGGTGGTGGTGGCCGACCCGGCCTTCCAGATCTATTCGCTGATCGTGCGTGGAGTCTACCTGGCGGTGACGGCCGTGCTGCTGGGGTATCTCGGAGCGCACGAGGACCGGACGCGGCGGGACATGGCGCGCGTGGCCGCCTGGCCCCAGGCCGAGCCGCAACGGATCGAGCCGCTGGTGCGCCAGCTCCTGGAGCACGCGGCCCAGGCCCTCGGAGCGCCTCGGACGCTGCTCGCCTGGGTGGAGCGGGAGGAGCCCTGGCTCTACGTGGCCTCCTGGGCGGGAGGCAGCCTCACCTGGAGCCGCTCCTCGCCGGAGCCCTTCGTCCGGCTGGTGGCCGAGCCGCTCCAGGCGTCGAGCTTCCTCTGCCCGGACGCCGCGGACGCCCGTTGCACGGTGCTCCATAAATCCCCGGCGGGGCTCGCGCGCTGGCGAGGGTCCCCGCTCGATCCCGAGCTGCGGGAGCGCTTCGACGTCCACGCCGTGCTGTCGGTGCCCATCGAGGGGGAGTCGATGGAGGGGCGGCTCTTCTTCACCGGCAAGCGTTCCATGACCTCCGATGACCTGGTGCTGGGAGAGATCGTGGCCGGGGTCCTGGCCACCCGCCTCGACCACTTCTACCTGAACCAGCGGCTCCAGGAGGCCGTTGCCACCGAGGAGCGGATCCGCCTGGCCCGGGACCTTCACGACGGCGTCCTCCAGTCGCTGACCGGCATCGGCCTGCGCCTGGCCGCCGTGCGCGGCGTGCTCGACGAGAACCCCCGGGCGGCCCGGGAGTCGCTGGAAGTGCTTCAGGGATTGATCGCCCGCGAGCAACGGGACCTGCGCTTCTTCATCCAGGAGCTGAAGCCGCCGCCGCTCGCCGCCGCGGGGGAGGGTTCCAGCCTCGCCGGCAGCGTGGCGGAGCTCGTCCGCCGGATCGAGCTCGAATGGGGGCTGCGGGCCGAGCTGCGCATGCAGGGGCTCGAAGGGCCGATCCCCGAGACACTCGCCCGGGACGTCTACCACGTGGTCCGCGAAGCCCTGGTCAACGCCGTGCGGCACGGCGAGGCCTCGGCCGTGCGCCTCCAGATCACCCGCGGGTTGGGCGACACGCTCGCCATCACCGTGGCCGACAACGGCCGCGGCTTCCCGTTCGAGGGCCGCTACACCCACCGGGAGCTCGCGGAGGGCCACCTGGGGCCGCGCACGCTGCTCGAACGGGTCACGTCGCTCCACGGCACCCTGGCCATCGAATCGAGCGCCTCCGGGGCCCGGCTCGACATCGCCATCCCCTGCTTCGAGGGGGAAGCCTGACATGCCCATCCGGCTCCTGCTGGCGGACGATCACCCCATCGTGCTCGACGGCCTGGAGCAGCTCTTTCACCTGGAGCGGGACTTCACGGTGGTCGCCCGCTGCCGCGACGGCGAAGAGACCTTGAGAGCCGTGCGGACCTTCCAACCTGACGTCCTCGTTCTGGACATCCGGATGCCCCGCCGCGACGGGCTCCAGGTGCTGCGGGCCCTGAAAACCGAGAACCTGCCCACGCGCGTGGTCCTCCTCACGGCGGCCCTCCACGAGGACCACCTGGTGGAAGCCCTGCAGCTTGGCGTGGGTGGCATCGTGCTCAAGGAGATGGCACCGCGCCTGCTGGTGGACGCCGTGCGCGAGGTCCACTCCGGCGGCCGGTGGCTCGACAAGGGCTCCTCCAACCGCGCCCTCGAACGGCTCCTGAGGCGCGACGCGGAAGGCCGCGAGGCCGCGCCCTCCCTTACCCCTCGCGAGATCGAGATCGTCCGCATGGTCGCCCGCGGCCTGCGCAACCGCAGCATCGCCGAACAGCTCTTCATCAGCGAGGGGACGGTCAAGATCCACCTCCACAACATCTACCAGAAGCTCGAAGTGAGCGGCCGGCTGGAGTTGGCCGTGCAGGCCCGCAGCAGGGGGCTGGTGTGAGGGGGATTACCTTATGGCGCTTGTGCAACACCCCCGGAGATTGTGACAGAACGAGGCTCAAGACCTGAGCAGGGCTCGCAGGCGGGCAAGCTCAGCTTCCGCCGCCTCGGCCCGCTGGTGTTCCGCCTCGGCCCGCTGACGTTCCCTTTCAGCCCGCTCGCGTTCTGATTCGGCCTCCGTCAGTACCAGGCTGCCGTCGGCATGAAACAGCCGGACCCAGTCCCGTTCTTTGCCCTCGTGGACACCGTGCCAGAGGCCGAGGGAGACCCCGAGCTGCTCGCTCCAGAACCGTCCCTGTGCGTCGGGCCTCGTGGGCCGGTAAGTCCGGCCCATCAGGCGGAACCCCTCCAGGACTTTGGTGTCCGGGTCGTAAATGAAGTACTCCCGCGTCCTCCAGACCTCGGAGTAGAGCTTCTTCTTGTCCTTGCGGTCGATCTCCGCCGTCGAAGGCGAGGACAGCTCCACGATGACGTCGGGAAGACGGCCCCCCTCCTCCCAGGACACCCAGCACTTGCGCTCGCGGTCGGGCTCGGCGCCGTCCACCCAGAAGGCGTCCGGACCGCGGAAATACGGCCGCCCCCGAGCTACGTCCCGGGCCTGCTCGACGGAGTAATACACGAACATGTCCCCGCCGGTGTAGAAGTCGCGCCGCCCCTGCTCCACCATGGCCTGGCGGATCAGGTGCCAGAGGAAGGGCAACTGGTGAGCATGCCACTCGGTCTCCAAAGGTTCCCCGTCGCTGTAGACGAGCTCAAAAGGCAGAGGCGCGAGCGCCGCAATGGGCTGGCTCATGGCAGGCTCCTCGCTTTCGGAGTCGTTGTTTTGGGGAATCTATCGCGCATGGAGGGCAAAAGGAAGAGGAGGGTGGGGCCCCCGATCCTTCTCCTGGACGACAAGGATACCACTCCCTCCTCCCCACGGGGAGAGGAGGGAGGAGGCCGCCTACTTGCTCAGCTCCACGTGCAGGTCGCGGTAGACCCAGCCGAAGGAGGGGCCTTCGTCCGGGTTGGTGCCGGGGAAGCCCATGTCGATGACGATGTTCTCGCCCGCATTGAAGTTGAAGCTGTTGACGTTCGGAGCGCCCGTCAGGTGCTGCAGGACGGTGCCGTTCTCGGAGATCGCCAGGTCGACGAGCGACGTCGACGTGTCGTAGACGAAGTCGAGGTGGTACGTCTTGCCGGTCTGCGCCGTGAAAGGCTGGGTGATCCGGAACTTCTGGGGATGGGTGAGGCCGATGCCATGGCGCAGCACGGCCTGGTCGCCGCCGGGGCCGCGCAGGCTGGCGAAGCCGAACATGTTGAAGTTGCGGTCCTTGACCAGCCAGAAGAGCATGTGGATGGCCGTCGGATCGACGGTCGACCAGTTGCCGACGGTGACGTCCATGGTCAGCCGGATCTTCTTGTAGGTGCCCGGGACCGGCGTGAAGGTCACGCGCTTGACGGCGTTGGCCGTGGTGGTGGGCGCGTGGACCACGCCCCGGACGTCGAAGCAGGCCGCTCCCGGCGGGCAGACCGCGCCCTGGCCGGGAAGGGTCAGGAGCGACTCGCCGCTGCCCGAGGGGCCGACGTAGGAGAGCTCGCCCGTGGCGGCGTCGGTCAGCAGGGCGAAGACGAAGAACTCGCGGTTGCAGGTGGCCGTGGCCCGCACCTCGGTGTTGGCGTCGGTGAAAACATTAGGGAAGGTGCGCGTCGACAAGGGCTTCATGGGGATCACGGGCGCGCCGATCACGCTGCCGTCCGCCCGGGTCAGGGTGACGGTGCACTGGGAGGCGGTCTGGGCGAGGTTGACCAGCGTGACGTCGACGTTGCGGCCGGAGCCCGAGCCGAGGCCCTGGAGGGTGGCCGCGCCATTGGCGCGGATCATGTTGTCCGAGGTGATCACCGGCAGGTAGACGCCCAGGCGTCCCGGTCCCGTGCCCACCATGCGGGCCGCGTAGCGCAGCTCGCCGCCGCCCGAGAGCTCCAGGAGGCCCCGGAACGCCGCGGCCGGCTTCACGACCGCCGTGCGGCCGGGCTGGACCTGGACGGTGGACGGCGTGAGGCCGGTGCGCACCGTGCCGTCGGTATCCGGGGCCAGGAGGGTCTGCCGGACGTCCCGCACGGCCGTGGCGGTGTTGGACACCGAGACCTGGACCTCATAGTTGGAGCCGCCGAGCGTTCCCGGACCCGGGACCGGAACGTAGACCGTACCCGCGTGCGCGGCGCCGGCCGTGCAGAGGACGAGGAGAGAGAGGAGGAGGGACCGCTGCTTCATGTTTTCTTTGCTCCAAGGCTTCGGAGTTGATGACAGGCGGAATTATAGGGGAGAAACATAAGCCTTCACCACCCCGGCCCTCCTCTCCCAGAGGGAGAGGAGGGAGGAGTCGGTCAAGAAGGCAGGATGAGGGCCTCTTCCTACGCCCGCCGCTTCCACAGCGTCAGCGCTCCGCCCACACCCAGCAGCAGGACGAGCAGCGCGAGGCCGATCTCGTCGAGCGTCGGGATGTTGGCGGGTCCCGGCGGCGCTCCGCCCGCCACCACGAAGGCGGTCGGCTCGGCGGCGCCCGGCCCGGCAGGGTCGTCCGTCATGCCCGTGGACTCGCTGGTGCCGTCGCCGTCCGTGTCATAGGCGAAGGTCGCCTGGTTGCTGAGGGTCGTGCCGGGAGCGACGTTGGCGTCGATCGTGGCCTGGATGGTGATGGTCACCGAGCCGTGTGCCGGGATGGAGCCGTTCCAGGTCACGGTACGGGTGGCCACGGTCGCCGTCGCGGTACGCGAGGTGGCGGTCGCGCCGGGCAGGGTGAGGCCGGCCGGCAGCACGTCCGTGAGCTCGTCGCCCGGGTTGTCGGCCTGGGGGGCGTCGCCGTTGTTGGTCAGCACCACGGTGTAGGTCACGGGGCTTCCCGGCGTGTGATCCCCTCCGGAGACCGTCTTGGTTCCGAAGACGATCGTCCCCGGCGTAAACACGGTCGTGGTGGTCGTGGCTGTACGGTTGAGGGTGTTGGCGCCCTCCAGGACGGTCAGGCTCGCCGTGTTGGTCAGCACCGTGCCCGCCGCCAGCGACGCGCCGACGGAGACGTTGATGTTCAGGTACGTGTCGCCCGGGAGGAGAGACGGACCCGAGCAGGTGACCGTGCCGGGGGACCCCGCGGGAGGCGTAGAGCAGGTCCAGCCGGGAGCCGGACTGATCCCGTAGTACGGCCCTCCGAGAGAAAAGAAGGCGGTGCCCGCCGGCAGCGGGTCGGTGAACGTCGCGGAGCCAAGGGCGGCGCCGGTGCTGTTCCTCAGTCTGATGAAGTAGGTCATGCCCGTGCCGGCAACGACCGGGTCCGGGAAGTCGCCTTTGATGACCGAGACCCCGCCGGGGTTGGCCGCCACCGTCGTGGTCGCGGTGGCGCTGTTGTTGCCCGGACTGGGATCGGCCGTGAACGAGATGACGCTTGCCGTATTGGTGACGACCGCGCCGGTGGTCAGCGAGGAGGGCGTCTCGACCGTCATGGTGAAGACGGCGCTACCCGGGGAGAACGACGGGTTGGAGCAGGTGACCGTACCGATCGTGACGACGAGGCATGACCAGTCAGGCGGGGAGGTGAATTCAATCTGCCGCGTATCCGCCGGAATCTCGTCCGAGAAGCTGACGTCGGCGGCGTTGCCCGGGCCGGCGTTGGTGACGGTGATGGTGTAGGTGATGTTGCCACCCGGAACCACCGGGTCGGGGGTGTCCACCTTGGTCACTGACAGGTCGGCGCTGCCGGAGCCGACGATGTCGGACCCCGAGACCGTGCCCGCGTGCGCGGCGCCGGCCACGCAGAGGACGAGGAGAGAGAGAAGGAAGGACGGCTGCTTCATGTTTCTTCTCCAAGGCTTCGGAGTTGATGACAGGAAGAATTATAGGATAGAAGCATAAGAAAGAAAAATAGAGGCGTTGCTCTACCTTCCGCGTCTCCGCGGCGGGCATGTCTCGCTGTCAAGAACGTCTTTCCGCGGGCGCTTTCTCTTCGATCCGAGGTCCACCAGAGGATCATCCCTGCCCCTCCAAGAGACGCCCCACGGGACGTCTCTACATTGAGAGGAGAGGCAGGTTTGTTCTCTACTACGCCCGCCGCTTCCGCAGCGTCAACGCTCCGCCCATCGCCAGCAGCAGGACGAGCAGCGCGAGGCCGATCTCGTCGAGCGTCGGGATGTTGGCGACACCCGGTGCCGGCCCGCCTGCCACGACCACGAAGGACGTGGAGTCGGAACCGGCTGTCGCCGGGTTGTCCGTCACCCCGGACGCCTCGTTGGTGCCGTTGCCGTCGGCGTCATAGGCGAAGCTGCCCTGGTTGGAGACCGTGGTGCCCGGCGCGAGGCCGGCGTTGAGGGTGGCGGTGATGGTGATCGTCACCGAGCCGCTCGCGGGGATCGAGCCGTTCCAGGTGACCGTGTTGGTGCCCACGGTGGCCAGGGCCGTGCCGGAGGTCGCCGTGGCGCTGACCAGGGTCAGGCTGGCCGGCAAGACGTCGGTGAATTCATTGCCCGGGTTGTCCTGCTGGGTGCCGGGGCCGGCGTTGCTCAGCACCACCGTGTAGGTAACGGTGCTCCCCGGCGTGAAGCTGCCGGAGGCCGCCTTGGTGCCGGAGACCGACGCCTGACCGGCCGTGTTCGTGACGGTGGTAGTCGCCGTGGAGGTGTTGTTGCCGGGAGTCAGGTCGCTCGCGGCCGCGGTGATCGTGGCGGTGTTGGAGAGCACCGTGCCGTTCGCCACCGAGGCGCCGACCTGGACGGTCAAGGTGAAGACCGCGTTGCCCAGGGGCATCGAAGCGTTCGAGCAGGTGACCGTGCCGCCCGCGCCTACCGCCGGCGTCGTGCACGACCAGCCGGCCGGAGACGACAACGACACGAACGTCGTGCCTGCCGGCAGCGTGTCCGTAAGGCTGGCCGTGGGGGCATTGCTCGGACCGGCATTGCCCGCCGTGATCGTGTAGGTGAGGTTCGCGCCCGCCAGCACCGGATCGGGGTTGTCCACCTTGGTCACCGAGAGGTCCGCGGCGGCCCCCAGGGTCGTGGTCTGCGTGGCGCTGTTGTTGGCCGGTGTGGGATCCGTGGTGGCCGAGGACACGGTCGCCGTGTTGCTGAGCGTACCCGTGGCCGCGGGGGAGATCGCCACGGTCAGCGTGAAGACCGCGCTGCCGGTCGCCAGGCTGGTGTTCGTGCAGGTGACCGTGCCGC
>CAXTNS010000245.1:9003-9217 GCA_964245465.1 uncultured Thermoanaerobaculia bacterium | reverse complement strand
CCACCTCACCCCGAGCGTCCCCTCCCGCCCGCCAATGCGTGAGCGACTTCGCGACCAGGCTCTCGGCCTGGGCCCCGTTCTTCTCTGGATCGAGGGCCAGGACACGCCGGGCTTCCATCAGATCTTTCGCACCACGAACGCTGGCCTCGTCCGCCGGCCTGCTGGGCCGAAGCTCCAGAGCTTTCAAAGTGCACCGTCCGGACGGACTCTGGGA
>CAXTNS010000245.1:4985-8993 GCA_964245465.1 uncultured Thermoanaerobaculia bacterium | reverse complement strand
CGCGGATAGACCGCCAGGGAAAGGAACGTCCTGGCCGGGAGCCTCAGGCTGAACGACTTCGTCTCCCCGCCCCGCAGGACGAAGTCCATGGAAACACCTGGACTCAGGGTGAGCGTCTCGGCTGGAGACGTTGCAGACCGGTCCCTCCGGCAGCCCAGGCCAGCCGCCAACAGCACCAGCAGGAGAGAGGAGAATACACGGACGGTGAAGGGAAGCGCGGCCCGGGTGGTCATCGGATTTCCGGCTTCTATCTTAGCCCAGTCAAGGGCTGGCCGGAGTTCCGCCCGGAAGAAAAATCCAGGGAACCACGAGGCGTGGTTCCCGACCGGTATCGGGCTCGATGAGCCTACTGGGAAGGACCCGGTGGCGGATCCAATACGACCGGCAACCCGCCTTCCCCCTCGCGCCCGCAGGCCTGGTCTTGAGTTGCCGGTGTCTCAACCTTCGCCTTTTTCTCGTCGGCCATGTCTCTCCTCCTCTCAGGTCAGGTGAATCCCGTGTCTCTCAGCTAAAGGCGCCCCGCCCTCTAATTTCGTTACAGAATTCCTAAGGCTATCTGTACTCTCCGGCCAGGACAAAGGGGGCCCAGTAGGCAGGATGGGAGTAGCCGCCCCTGGCGATCATGGCCAGCTTGGCCTGCCGCAGCGCCCGGGCTCTGCTCCCCAGCCGGTCTAGATTCTCATAGAAGCTCAACATGAGATCGGGCGTGGGGCCGTCCCCCACGTTCCACAAGCTTACGACCACGCTCGGCACACCCGCGTAGAAAAAGGCCCGGGTCAGACCCACCAGCCCCTCTCCCGTCACCTCCTTGCCCAAGGCGGTCTGGCACGCCGAGAGCACGACGAGGTCTGCCGAGAGCTTCAGGTTGAAGATCTCGTGGACCTGGAGGAGCCCATCCTCATCCCGTTCTTCGCCAGGCGCCAGCACCAGCCCGGAGAACTCGGGATGCCGTTCATCCGACTGTGCATGAGTGGCGAAATGGAGTCGTTCAACGGCGGCCACGGCCGGATTGCGTGTAACGTTGCTCTCGCTGGCGTCAGCGGCGAAAAACTTCAAGGCCGAGCCGGAGTAGAGAGAGGCGATCTTGGCGACTTCTCGCGAGGACGCCGGGAGTGGCAGGAGATTCCAACCGGCCATTCCTCGCTCCTTAGGTCCCGGCTGGGCTCCTTTGCCAGTCTCGACGGCAAAAGGAGCGAACGCGGCTAGACGTTTGCGGCCTGCAGCCACAGGATCGGTCCGAGGAGCGCGCAAGCCGGCCAGCACGCTCGCTGATGGAACATAGGAGACTGCGTACTTCCGCAGCAGGTAGGGAAGGGCGGCATACGCGCGACCGCCAGCTTCCTCCATGAGGAGCGCTTCAAACGGCACATAGTACAGGGCTCCGTCCGGAACGATGACGAGCTCCGATTTCCTCGTGAGGACCGTGGAAGCGGGAGCGACCAGATCCTGATAAAGCTGATAGGCAACCTCTTGGTACGCGCTGCGGGTGAGGAGGCTCTCGCGTTCCAGCACCCTCCGGAGAGTGCGTACCCGGTCAGCGATCCGCAGGGCACCGGGGAGGACGTAGCTACTCAGGCCTTCGCGGGTGACCACGAACAGAAACGACCGTTCCTTCCCCAGGGCGAACTCCAACAGAGCGGTGTTTTCGCCGAGGTCCTGCTCCTGGATTTCCTGCAAGGTCAGCGGCTTCGGATCGACTTGGGAGTAGCGGGGATTCTGCTCCCGGACCTTCCAATCCAGCTCCTCCAGACGCTCGTAGAGGGCCTCAACCTGTCGCCTGAGCTCCTGAGCCCGGTCCGTGTCGGGTTTCGCTTCGCGGAGCAGGGCCTGGGTCTTGGAGAGCTCGTCCGAGAGCTTGTCTTCTTCTCGCTGCAGGTCAGGAGAGAGACCCTGACTGACGTCGATCCGTCCTTCGGCCAGGAGATCGAGAAGCCCCCGCGCGTGGGCACGCTCGCTCACGGCCAGTGCCGCTGCCGGCTGGCCGAGACGCATCAACAAGTCAATATAGAAGTCGTAATAGTTTTTCTTGGAGGAGAAGTAGCCAGTACGGATTTGCTGGCCTGCGATGTTGCGCCGGGTGGATTCGATGATCTTGATGGCTTTCTCGATGTCGGCCTTCGCTTCGGCCAGCCGGCCTTGCGCCCGCAGCGCGGTTGCGCGTTCCAGGAGAGCCGGCGCTACGACGCTCGGATACTGAATCTCCGTGCCCAAGGCGATCACCCGCGTGAAGCTTTCGACACTGGCTTCGGTCTGCCTCAGGGCTCGGTGAGCTGAGCCCAGAGCCAGCAGAGTCTGGGCTTCTCGCGAGCTGGATCGGCTCGCACGCGCGGCCTCCAGCGCTCTCTCCAAGGAGAGCCGGGCTTTCTCGGCCTCTCCCAGGGCAAGTTGGGCCAGCCCGACAAAATGAGGCAGATCCCAGGATTCTTCTCGCATCAAGCCCTGAGCCGTCTCATATTCTTTCAAAGCCGCCCTGGGGTCGCCGAGAACCTGGCGAGTCCAACCGATCGCGATCGAAGCGGCCGCTTCCCCATCGGTATCCTGAAACGCTTGATAGGCGGCCCGGGAGCGCTCGTAATTTTCGAGCGCCCTTTCCGGATCACTGAGATCGAGATATGCGGCTCCAAGGTTGTTGAAGAGAACGCCCTCGCCCTGAGGCATGACCCGTCCAATGAGGCGGGTATAAGTCTCCACGGCCTTCTGAAGCTGACCTCTGCGGGTATAGATCCCGGCGATATTACCTTCGCTCAGCAGTTCACCGCTCGTATCTCCCACGGAACGGCTGAGATCACGGGCCTCCTCGAACGCCTTCAAGGCATCGCTGAGGTCTCCGCGAGCGAAGTGGATGGTTCCAATGCTCGTCAAGGCCGCCGCTTGTTGGGCGAGATCCCGGGCTTCCCGCTCCAGGCGCAGGGATTCCACGAAGGCTGACAAAGCCCTGTCGTAGTCGCGTGTTCTGTAGTAGACCTTGCCGAGGCCCTGAAACATGAATCCCTGCTCGGAAACGCTGCCGATCTCCCGCCATTTCTCCAAGGCCTGGTCGTAGAGAGCGATCGACTCGTCATAGCTCTTGAGCTGTAGCTTGCAATAGGCCATGTTCGCCATGGCCCAAGCCTCTCCTTCGGAATAGCCGGAGGCGCGGGCCCTCGCTAGCGCTTTCTCATGCCAGGCGAGCGACTCCTGGGTCTTCCCTTCACTGCTGTGGATCAGGGCGATCTCGGTGAGGGCCTCCACTTCTCCCCAGCCATCCCCCACTTTCTCCCACAAGGAGAACGCCTGCCGGGCCTTGGCCAGCGCGAGGCTCCCCGCCTCGGGGATGTCCAGGACTTTCAGGTGGCGCACCTCGGCGAGAGCTCCGATGGCCTCCACCCGGGTTTCATCGCCCTCTTCCGCCGGACGCAGATCGTGGACCTTCAGGTCGAAATGTCCTGCCACGGCCGGCCCCTTCGGGGTCACCACCAGCCGGTGATCTCCCCCCGCCCGCGCGACCAGCGCCAGCATCTCCGTGTTTCCAGGCCCCTCGGCGCCTGCTGCCCTGGCGAGCGGCTCGCCATCGGGGCTGACCAGCGTCGCCTCGACGTTCACCCCTACTTGTCGGATCTCGATGAACAAGAAAGTCCCAGCTTCGAGGGGGACCTTGTACTCGCGGGTCTGTCCATCGGGGATCTCCTCCGTGAACGACATCCCCGGCCGGAGCTCCAGGGGACCGGAACGCCCCAACGGCGGTTCCATGTCAGAAGGAGAGGCGACGGGACGAAGTCCTTCCATACAGCCGGAGGACAGCACTATGCCAAGGCAGATGATCAGGAAGCGGGAAGAGAAGGACTGGAACAGGGTGGTCACGGATACGTCGACCTGCGGGCCGGAGTCATCTTACCCTACTCCAAGACTCTTCCAGAGTACCAAAATTCTGGGAATCCCCCCGGAGAAGGATAGGATATCGTCTATGGCTACGGACGACCGGGACATGGTCGCCCGCTTTCTCAGGGGCGAGAGGGAGGCGGTGGGAAC
>CAXTNS010000245.1:4393-4975 GCA_964245465.1 uncultured Thermoanaerobaculia bacterium | reverse complement strand
GAACCGTGGACGGCTGGATCTCGCGCGCCGCCTGGCCTTACCAGCGGCGGCTCGCGGACCGCTGGGACGACGTATTGCAGGACGTGCGGCTGGAGGTGACCCGCCTGCTGGGCCAGGGAAAGTTCCGGGGCGAATCGAGCCTGCGCACCTATCTCTGGCGCGTGGTCAGCCATACCTGCCTCGACCAGCTCCGGGCCCAGAGCAAGTGGAAATGGGCCGATCTCGAAACCCTGGACCGCGGAGACGAATCCGCGGCCCCCATCCACCACGTCCCGGCCCCGGACCGGGAGAACCGGGACCTGCTCCTGCGCGTGCTGGAACGGGTACCCCAGGACTGCCGGGAGATGTGGCGCATGATCGTGGCCGGCCTCTCCTACAAGGAGATGAGCCTGCGGCTGAGCGTCGCCGAGGGGACGCTGCGCGTCCGTGTCTTGCGCTGCCGGGAGAAGGCGACCACCCTGCGAAACGAGCTTCTGGGGGGCGGACCCGGGAACGGCCGTAACATTGTCGTCAAGAAATCGCCTGATAGGAGTGGAAAGGCGAAAACTGATGACCTGTGACCAAGCGATCGAGCTCCTCCCC
>CAXTNS010000245.1:3261-4383 GCA_964245465.1 uncultured Thermoanaerobaculia bacterium | reverse complement strand
ACGGCACTCTCGAAGCCGCAGAGCGCCACGAGGTCCTGCGGCACCTCGCAACCTGTGACCGCTGCCGCGAGGCTCTGGCCGAGACCCGCGAGTCCTGGTCCACCTTCGACCAGCACATCCCCAGCCAGGACCTGGTGGCCCTGGCCTGGGGCGAGAGCCCTGCCGGGATCGATCCCGCGCTCGCGGAGGCGCACCTCGCGTCCTGCCCCCAGTGCGCCGCGGAGATCGAGCTGGTCCGGATGAGCCGCCGTCTGGAGGAGGAAGACAACGTCGCCCTCTTTCCAGCCGTGAGACCGAGGACCACGGCGGCACCCACCCGGACCTGGCGCGCCGCGGCCATCGCCGCGAGCCTAGCGGCCGTCGTGGCCGCGAGCGGCTGGATCTACACGGCCCAGCAGGCGAACGACCTGGAGAGGCTCGCCCAGACCCGAGCCCCGGAATCGGCGCCGGCACCGGTCGCGCCGCCGGCTTCCGCCGGCGAGCCCTCGTCCTTGAGGCAGAAGGTCGCCCAGCTCGAAGGCCAGGTGAGGCAGATGGTGGGCCTCCAGCAGGAGAACGAGAAGAAGGTCTCGGATGCCCTGGCCCAGGTCGCCCAGCTCGAAAAGGAACGCGAGATCCTGTCCCAGCCACACGCCGCCGACATCGTCGAGCTCGACGCGGTCGTGCGTGCCGGCGAAGCCGGGCGGGGGACGGTCGTGCGGGCTGGCGTCTTCAGCACCCTCCTCCTGCCGGCCCGGGGCGCGGCCGGCAAGGGCTCCGCGGAGATCCTGGACGAGTCCGGAAAGGTCGTTCTCCGGGTGGGCGAGCTGATCCAGAAGATGGAATACTATTCGCTCGTCCTGCCGCCCCGGGCGTTGCGTCCGGGACGTTACAGCGTCCGGCTCAGCGGCCAGGACGAGGCCAGGTCCTTCCAGGTCGTCCCGTAGATTCCCAGATTCCCACATCCCAATTACCGCCCCACCTCCCGGGCCGCCGCGGCGCTGGCGATCCACGCCGACGTTCTCCACCTTCCAGCGCTTGTCGAGGCCGAGGACGATCTCGCCCGACTTCTCCGAGCCCGCCGCAGCCGGCAGGGTGAGGACTTTCTCCAGGCGCCGCACCACGCGGTCGTTCCTGAGCGTG
>CAXTNS010000245.1:0-3251 GCA_964245465.1 uncultured Thermoanaerobaculia bacterium | reverse complement strand
CGAGGGCGAGGCGCCCCTGGGCGGCCGGCTCCGCCTCCAGGGCCTCCATGATCCGCCGGGCGACCTCGCCCTCCGAGTTGCCCACGCACTCGGAGCGGCCGTTGACCACCACCTGCGGCGTGTAGATGCGGTTGCTGCGGAAGACCTTGCCCGCGTAAACCTTCTGCCGGTCCGACCAGCGGGACGAGGAGAAGGGGTCCGTCCAGCCGATGGAGTTCCAGTAGTCCACGTGGAAGGAGAGGGGGATCACCTTGCCCTGGTAGCGCGGATCGTCCGCGATCTTTGAGAGCAGCCGGTCCGCCGGCGGGCAGCTTGAGCACCCCTGCGAGGTGAACAGCTCGACGATGGCCGTCCCTGACGCGGAGACTGCGGGAGCCGCGGCTCCGGCCCACCCTTGGGGAGCGAGGACGATCAGGAACAGGGCCAGGAGAGAGAGTTTCAGGATCGGGTTCATGTATGTGCCTCCGTCACACCAAGGATACGGGCGGGGACTACTCTCTAGCTTTCAGCGGATGAAATGGATCGGGCAGAGGCCAGCCTCAGCCACAGGATCGAATTCGTGGTGGTCGGCCGTCACGAAGATCCCGTTTTCCTGAAGCGTCAGAGCCATCGCGAAGCAGTCTGCCAGAGAGAGGCGCCTGAGCAGGGCCTTGAAATCTCCAGCCTTTTGCCAGAGGGAGGAAGGCAACTCCGAGTAGACCTCAAACCCGATCTCCTGGAGCACGTCCTCCAGGATGGGCCGGGCAGCCGCTGAGCCGAGCCGACGCACCAAGTCATAGTAGGTTTCACACAGGTTGATTGCGTGAATGACGCGGCGTTGACCAGTTTCGAGGAGGACGCCGACCTCCTCAGCTCCAGACTCGGCATGGAGAAGCGCGATAACGGCGCAAGCATCAAAAACGTAGACATTCTCAGCGGCGGCCAAGACGCCTCTCTTCCCGTTCTATCTCCCAGTCGATGTCTTCTTGCTTCTGCCGCGCGAACTCTTCGCTTGAGGAGAAAAGCCCACGGCCGATGCCCATGACCTGGCGAATGCGCGCTCGCCTTTCTTCCAGCGAAAGCTCGTCGAAAGGCCTTGGGTCAGCCGCCAATCGCTCTGCCACTGCCTTGAACCTCGCGAGCGCCTCCTCCGTTGAAGGTTCCTCCGGCTCTTTCACCAACGGAGACTCCGCGAAGACGACGACCTCGGCGGGGCCAGCAGGCATATCCTCAGGTACCTGGAAGTGGACCTGCCGGTCTTCGGGGATCATGACCTTGAGCCTGTGGGCATGCATATCGATGTCCTCTTGAGGATTGTACCCGATAAAGGCGCGCCCCGGAGACCCGAAATACATCCCCCCGCTTGGCCATTCACGGATGGTAGGATTCAACTCTCTACTTCTCCGTACGAAAGGGGGAGCCCATGCAGTCCCTGCTCTCACTCGGCGCCGTCGGTGCTGTCTTCTTCGCCGTCGTGCTCTTCTACATCCTCGCCCGCCTGCTCTACAAGAAGGCCGGTCCGGACGAGGCGCTGATCGTCTACGGCCGCAGGAAGCTCCTCGGCGACAAGGTCAAGGACGACCGGGGCGTGACCGAGGGCTTCCGCATCGTCCGCGGCGGCGGCACGTTCGTCTTCCCCGCCTGGGAGCAGCACAAGATGCTCTCCCTGCGGATGATGACGCTCGACATCGACCTCCAGCACGTCTATACGAACCAGGGCATCCCCATCAACGTCAAGGCCGTGGCCCAGGTGAAGGTCCGGGGCGACGTGGAGCACATCCGCAAGGCCGCGGAGGGCTTCCTGGGCGTGCCGCCCGAGCAGGTGCGCTCGACCATCCAGGAGACGGTCGCGGGCCACCTGCGCGGCATCATCGGCACGCTGACCCTCGAAGAGCTCTACCGGGACCAGAAGCGCTTCCAGGAAAAGGTCCGCGACGAGGCCCATTTCGACCTGGAGGGCATGGGCTTCGAGGTCAAGTCCTTCGTCTTCCAGGCCATTCAGGACGCCGAAGGCTATCTCGACTCCCTCGGCCAGCCGAAGATCCAGGAGGCGCTCAAGAACGCCCGCATCGCTACCGCCATCTCCGACCGTGACGCCAAGATCGAGGAAGAGGTCGCCCGCCAGCAGAAGGAGCAGAAGCGCTTCGGGGTGGACACCGAGATCGCCGACTCCGAAAAGGCCCTGTCGCTCAAGAAGGCCTCCATCCAGAAGTAGGTTTACGTGGCCAAGGCCCAGGCCGTCAAGGCCGGCGAGATGGAGATTAAGGTGCAGGACATCACCATCGCCGACAAGGAGGTCGAGCGCCGCAAGCTGGAGCTCAACGCCACCATCCGCGAACAGGCCGACGCCAAGAAGTACGAGGCCGAACGGCTGGCCGACGCCGATCAGTACCGCGTCGAGCGTCAAGCCGCGGCCGAACGCAAGCGGCGCGAGGAGGCCGCCCAAGCGGTCAAGGCCGAGGGTCTCGCCAAGGCCGAGGCCGAGTCGGTGATGCGCCGGAACATCGGTCTCGCCGAAGCCGACGCGACCCGCGCCAAGGGCGAAGCCGAAGCGGCGGCCCGCCGCCTGCTGGCCGAAGCGCTCAAGCTCTACAACGACGCCGGCCTCTCGATCGAGGCCCTCAAGGTGCTGCCCGAGATCGCGGCCGCCATCTCCGAACCGCTCTCGCGCGCCGGGGCCACCACCATCATCAGCAACGGCAACGGCCACGAGGGTACGGGCGCCGCCAAGCTGAGCCAGGACGTGGTGCAGGTGCTCTCCCAGCTCTCGCCCATCATGGAGCAGCTCGCCGGGGTGGACCTGAAGCGCTTCCTCCAGGACGTCTCGAAGCTCCCCACGGCCGTCACCGAGGGGCTCATCCGCGTCGAGCCTCAGCCGCCCCGGCCCCCCGGGAGCACCGCGTCCTGAGATCCTAGAGGTCAAGCGCCATGTCTGCTCCCGCCACTTCCCTGCCCGAGCTGGTCGACCAGCTCGGGCGGACGTTCTCCCCCTTCGAACGGCTGAAGATCCTCGGCCGCGCCTGGTCCCTGCTCAAGGCCATGACCCCGGACCAGCGCCTCGCCGTGGCCGCCCAACTCGGGCTCGACCGGGCCGACGAGGTCGTGGAGGCCATCGCGACGCGCGGCGGCACCAAGGCCTCCCCCGTCCTCCTCTCGATGATCGACCAGGCGCAAAAGAAGGGTACAGCTCACCTGCCCCAGTTGATCAACGACCTGCGCGATCCTGGACGGCGGGCGGAGCGGATGCGGCAGGGTATCGCGGCCCTGGAAGG
>CAXTNS010000244.1:396-9224 GCA_964245465.1 uncultured Thermoanaerobaculia bacterium | reverse complement strand
TCTCGGTCCCGCACTGCGGGCAGAGCGCCGCCAGCTTCGCGCCGCACTGGCCGCAGAACTTCATGCCGGAGGGGCTGTCGAACTGGCATTGGAGGCATTTCATGGCCGGCGCCCTGAGACCAGTGTACTACCAGGCTGCGGAGGGGGCGCGGGCCGCCATAGAGCTGGCTGACCACGGGGACTCCGGGACTGTTGACACAACCTGTGAAACATTTTAAATTATGGAGTAGATGCCCCATAAGGGTGGCATCTAGCAGAAACTCCTTATTCCGTTAGGAGGACACACATGTCTGAGAACACCCCCAAGAGCAAGGAAGAGATGGAGAAGGCCCTCGAGGATCTGCAACTCAGTCCGGAGGATCTTGACGCCGTGGCCGGTGGCGTCGGTGCGGGCTGCGACACCTGCTACAGCAAGTACACCAACCCCACTCTCCCCGGGACGGGTGAGGCCTGATTTGACGTTGGCAGGGCTGCGCTGACAGCGCTTGCCCTCTCCCGTGCGGCTTCCTGACTCATGGTCAGGAAGCCGCGCTCGGGCCGAGCATCCCACTCCTGGTTATGGAGGGCCCTGACCGCCGTGTTCATCGATCCCATCAACGACAGCGTTGAACGTGCGTGGACTCACAATGCGCCCTTCGGTGACTGGCGGTACATCCGTCAACGGGTGCTTGAGAGTGTCAGCCGGCGGCTTGATCTTTCACAGCGCTTGTTCCCCCAGGCAGCGCCTGTCCTGGAGCGAATCCGGGCCCTGGATGACGCGACCGCCGCTCGCGTGCTCGAGCACCCGTTCCTGCGTGCCACGGTGTTTGCCGCAACCCGGCACCTGAAGCACCCGTGGCGGATCATCACGCAGGAGCAGGTCGAACAGTACCTCGAAGAGCTGGGAATCCTGCTCGCCGGAGACTGGAAAGGCGGGAAACTCTCCTCGCTCTTCCTGCTGATGGAAGAGGATTACGAGGATGCGGCCCGACACACGCTCTGGCAATGGACAGGCGAACAGGGAAACCGGACGCTCACGGGCATCACCCCCACGGTTTTCCTGAAGACCAGCCCCGACAGTGTTTTTCATCATCCCACCGAAGAGGAGTGCCAGAACCTCCGCCAGGGGATTGCGCTTCTCCGGGAGCTCTTCCCTCTCCTGACGCCCAGCATCCTGCGTCATATAGACGCCATTGCACTCGTCAGCACCGAGCCAGCCGGCGGCGAGGCCGCGCCTCCTGGCAGCAGCCCCCTTTATTCCGATCCGTTCATCTCCTGTTCCAGCGATACATCGCCCGGGGTGGTCTTCGTCAATCCTAGTGTGCTGACCAACCCCTGGTACATCGCGGAAATTATCCTGCACGAGGGCCTTCACTTGAAGCTGTATGACGTGATGGCGACACACAACCTGCTCCGGCCGAACTACACGCAGGAGGAGGCTGCCAAGCTCCACCCGCTATGGCACATTTCTTCCGAATCGTGGGATGTGCAGCGCTCCCTCTTCGCCATGCACGTCTATGCCCACCTCGCCCTGTTCTTCCAACGGGTGGCCAGGAACTTTGATGCGCTGGCGCTACGCTTCGGCCTCCTCCATGTCACCGACGCCCGGCTCTCGATGCGCCGCTCGCTCGATCGAGCGCACTTCCTCGGGATGAAGCTCGCGGAGGTCGGCACCCAAGACCTGGGACCCGCTGGCCACCTCCTGCTCGCGCAGCTTCAGGAGATGCTGCTGGTGCTCGATGGCGCGTCCGTAGAAGGTGTCTCCGTGGATGGCGCGTCCAGGCCGGGGGAGGTGGCTCAGCGACTCGTCGGGGACCTGTATGCTCGACAGACCCTGGCGCTGGAGCGCGTCCTCGCCCACTGGCGCACGATTTCCTCGCACCCCCAGAGCACCAGCCTTCCCGCGCTCCTCACCGCCGTCGCCCAGATAGACGCCGCCCTCGTGGGGCAGGATGCGGCCATCCCGCCGGCCTCCAGAGGGGGCGAGGATGTGCTGAGAGGGCTCATCGACCTCCGGAAGCAGGTGGCCCATCGGTTCATGAGCGGCGGGGCATCGCCCAGTCTCATTACTCTGATTGACTCTGCCGGCCGCTCGGGACACCTGTTCACCCGAGCCAACATCGCGGTCGATCTCAACCCCTGAGGATTGATCCTTGACGAGCTACACTGAGACGCCAACGGCATGGCTCCCCGCAGAAAAACAGTTGGCTCAGGACATCCCGTTTGGCTCCGCGGACTACATCCACGAGCGAGCTGCCCTGATCTACCGCCGCCGCCTGGAATTGCTAGGCGAGCACCTACCCGTAGCCGTGCGGTTTGCCCAGGCGCTCGACGCCGCGGGCAGCAACTCCAAGCAGTTCTTCGCGGATCCGGTCGTCCGTGGTGCCATCGACGATCTGCTTCGGACCTACAAGGCCGCCGGAGATCTGAAGCCCGCTGACGACCAGCTCGAGTTCCTCACGTACTACGGCGCGCATTTCGATGAGCTGACGTGCGATGCCGCGAACACGGCTGACAGCTTTCGACAGGAGTTCCTCAGCCGGCCCATCCGATACTGGTCCGATGCGAGCTCCCGAACACTCCGTGATCGCGCCTTTTCTGCGATGTTGCGGCAGCACCTGCTGGGGCCGCGCGTCTACGTCGCGGAGGTGGATACCGAGGCCACGATCAACCAAGCCCTGGCGCTCCTCCAGGAGCTGCTCCCGGTGGCCGCACACAGCATCGTGTCCCATCTCCACTTCATCGCGGTTGACGACTTCGACGATGAGGTCGGTTCCGCGACCATCTCTCGCATTCTCGGGACGATCTTCTTGTCTCGAAGCGCCGTGCGGAGCCCCTGGACCATCGCGGAGGCCATCCTCCACGAGTGTATGCACCTCAAGTTCGTGGAACTCGAGCATACGCATTCGATCATGGCTCGGGGCTACTCTGAGAAGACCTCTCCCCGTATTCATCCGCCCTGGCACCCCGAGACGGTGACTTGGCCGATGAACCGGGCGCTCACGGCGGCCCATGTCTATGTCGCCCTCGCCCTGTACTCGGTGGCCTCTGAGGCAGCGGCGCCCGAGTTCCAGGCGCGCTATGGTCCGTGCAAGCGTTCGCCAATTCTCATGGATACGAGCGCAGCCGGTGAACGCGCGCGCACCCTCATCGACCTCATGTCGGGGCACTCTGAGAGTCTGGGCCAGGCAGGGCGGATGTTCCTCGCATGGATGAGGGACATCCTGCAGAAGTTGGCGGTGGGGCCCTTCATGCTGCGCAAGGCTGTCTAACTCCTTGGGCTGACGCGAGCTCCCAGCCATGACTCCTTCCAGCCCGGCCGCATCTCTTCCGGGCAGCGCCACGGCGGTCGCAACGGCCGAGTATGCCCGGCGTCTCCAGCACGTCGCTCGTCCTGAGCACTTCCGCGAAACCCAGGGTCTCAAGGTCTCGTCGATTGGCATCGGCACCTACCTGGGGCCCGCGACCAGCGACGCCGATGCCTCCTACAGCAGCGCCATCGTTCGAGCTATCGAGCTCGGGTGCAACTTCATCGACACGGCGATCAACTACCGCCATCAACGTGGCGAGCGGTGCGTCGGCGCGGCGCTGCGCACCGCCTGTGAGGATGGAGCCCGGCGGAGTGAGCTCGTCATCTCGACCAAAGCCGGCTACCTGCCGTTCGACGGAGAGCTGCCCCAGGATACGCACCGGTACCTGCGCGAGCAGTACGTAGAGCGCTTGCAACTCGCACCCGACGAGGTTGTCGACGAGGGACACTGCATCGCTCCTGCATTCCTGCGGGACCAGATTGCCAGGAGTCGCGTCAACCTCGGGCTGGAGACCATCGACGTCTTCTACCTGCACAACCCCGAAGAGCAGCTCCGCTTCATCGATCGGGCGACGTTCGAGCGCCGCCTGCGAGCCGCCATGGCAACCCTCGAGGAGTCCTGCCAGCAGGGACACATCGCCAGCTACGGCCTGGCGACCTGGAACGCCTTTCGCGAGAGCACAGAGCACTCGCAGTACCTGTCACTCGACGAGGTCGTCAGGTGGGCGGCCGAGATGGGCAGCCCGCGGCACCACTTCCGCTTCCTCCAACTGCCGCTGAACCTGAAGGCACTCGAGCCCTGCATGCTCGCCAACCAGTGGCACGACGGCCGCTGGTGCACGCTGCGTCAAGTCGCGCAGGCCTATGGCATCCACGTCGTGACCTCCGCCCCTCTGTTGCAGGGGCGCATCCTCGGGCGGCTGCCCCGGCCCATTCAGGAGGCCTTCGCCTCACTGTCCAGCGACGTGCAGCGCACCGTACAGTTCGTGCGCTCCACGCCCGGGGTCGGTAGCGTGCTGGTGGGAATGAGCCGCCCTCAGCACGTCGAGGAGAACCTGGCGCTGGCGGGTTTCGCCCCGGATGCGGAGGCCGTGCAGCGGGTGTTCCGGCGCACCTGACGCGGATCCTTCCATTTCAGGCCCGCTGGTTTCCATTGTCATTCTGTCGTGGAATCGGCCCAGGTCCACCCGCTCGACCCTTCAGGCGCTCGCCAACGTTTCGGCTGGCGTACCTCGGGAGGTCATCGTCGTGGACAACGGCTCCGACGTACAGACAGGCGACGAGTTAATGACGCTCCAGCGCCGGGGGCTCATCGATCGCCTCGTGCTGCTGCCAGAGAACCGGGGAACCTCTCCTGGCTACAACGCGGGCTTCCGTGCCGCGGATCCCCAGTCAAGCTTCTTCACGAAGCTCGACAACGACATTGAGCTCCTGACGCCGGACTGGCTGAAGGAGTTGATCGGGCTGCTGGACGCGAGCCCAAGCGTCGGAATCGCCTCCACGGAAATCGTCAACCACATTGGTATCCAGGAACTGCCTGTCATCCGCTTGGAGACAGGGCACCAAGTGCGGGACTGGATCGGGTGCCCGGCGGGAGGTGGCGGGATGACGTTTCGCCGCTCGCTCTACGAGGACATCGGCGGCTTTCGTGAAAACTACGGTGAAGGCCTGCTGCTCATGCCGGACGATCTAGAGTTCTTCTTCAGGGTCCGAGAGCGAAACCTGAAGGCCTACTACGCCCACGCCGTCCACTCGCGGACGATTGACCACCTGGAGGAGAGCCCCGCCTCCTATCGCGCCTTCAAGAAGCGGCAGTACTTCTTGCTGCGGACCCGCTACTTCGACGTAGCCCGCACGGGGGGCGGTGTCTTCGTACCCCACCTCGTTTCCGTGGAGGCCTTTCCGCCCCTCATCCATCCCGGGCAGTCGATCAGCGTGCGCTGCTCCATTGCGGCGGGAGATCAGCGCAGCATGACCCTTGGATGTACGGTGGCCTCGGCGGAGACGAACAGCATCGCGGACTGTAGCGTGACCGCGGACATCCAGACCGCGGCGCCTCTTTCCGTACATGAGCTGTCACTCCGGATTCCGCCCACCTTGCCGCCCGGGCCCTACCTCGTGAAGGCAGCCCTCTGGAGAGACTCCGCCGCAGAGGACGTTTCCGAGCGCCTGGCGGACCTCGTGCAACTGAGTGAGCCCATCGAGGTGACGAGCTGATCGGATCACACGGCCTTGGCAGCCAAGGCCTTCTTCACCGCGGGCATGGCCTTGTCCAGCAGCCCGGACCCCTCGGCCACCGAGTAGTGCTGCTGCAGGATGTTGTGGATTGCCTCCTGCATCACCGGAGGCAACGGCATGCTGTACCCGAAGATCTGACCGAAATGCTCCGGCTCCCAGGTGTTGCCGCCGTGAACTGTATAGACATAAAGGTGCGGCGCATCCTCGATGACGTGGAGCGCGTTGGCCTCCGAGAGGGCGCGGACCACGGGGGTGTCTTCGCCTCTCTCGACGTTGGCGTATTCCCGCTGCTGGATCAGTTCCTTCCTGCAAAGGACGCTCCCCTCCCATAGCCGGGGGTAGGAGATATAGGCCCTGTGGTTTCCTGGGGTGGTGTCGAACATCATCCACCTGGAAAGGATGGAGGCCTGTCGGCCTGCATCTCGGAGGGCGGCGTACTGGTGGGCCAGCCTGTCCTGGTGGTACCAGTCATCATCGTCCCATTGACAGACAAACTCGCCGCTGGACTGGTGGATGGCGTGGTTTCTCAGGTGCCCCAGCTTCTTGTCGGGTGAGCGCTCCACGCAGATGAGCCTGATGCGCTCATCCTCTGGGAGCCGCTGAAGCAGCTCGCAGGTTGCTAGGTCATCCTGCTCTAACAGGATGACCAGCTCCTTCCGCGGGTAGGTTTGCACCAGAAAGCAATCCAAGGCCCGCTGCAACAGCGCCGGCCGGTTCCGGGTAACGCAAATACAGGAAATCAGGGGGTATGTCTCAGCCATCGGCGGTCATCCTTTGCAGTCAGGGTTAAGGCAAGCCACCCTTGCTCAGGATCAGCATCTTATGCCACCTCTCCTTGGGCCAGACAGCCTTCCAATCGATAATCCGGTGTGAGAGCTCCTCTAACAGTGGGAAGCCCGCAAATGTATTGGATACTGTGAAGATGGCTATTGACTTTTCATGCATTAGGGGAAGTAGATCATCCAGAAAGTGCTCCAGTGACCAGTGGAACCCGATGCTGTAGAAGCTGTACAGCAGGTCATAGGGGCCAGGCAGGGCGCGTAATTTCCATTCCTTGGCATCAAAGATAGTCACATTATGGATACCGTTGTATTCCAGCACGTATCGCAGCATAGGAATGCTGCCACAGAAGGAATCTTCAAAGCGAGGTCCTAGAATCGTGTACTTGGTAGTGTCTCCGTCACCCTCGTAGAGATGAATGTCGCCTCTTTTCCATTTGAGCTTCTTGCTGAAGAACACCGCAGAGCGACCTAGCCCGGGCCCAATCTCCAGGATCTTTTCTGGTTGCGGCAGCGTAGTCAATAGAGACGCCAAGGCTTCGTATTCGCCCCAGCAGGAGCCGTTTTGATCCCTTTCCCAGGCCAGCCGGTAGTTTTCGCCTGTACCGAAATCGAGATGGGGAGAAATCAGCTTAATAGCTGCGACAAGCTCTCGGGTAAAAGGCGGGGCATGAAACACTTGCTCTTTGCTTGCCAACCGCTCATCCAACGGCAGAATTCGACTTGACATAGTTCACCCTCTGAAACCTATCGGTGGTGGCGTTCGTCGGAGAGGTTCTGCGCTTCCTGGCCGGTCGCCACTTCACCAGCTTCCTCGGAGTTACACCATGGATCACTATCTGGGCTTTGGATCAAGGTGTGTCGGTGATCAGCTCGAATCCATAATTTTCTTCGATCTTCTCTAGAAGGCGACGAAGCTGCTCACGGTCCCAAGTAGATCGGCTTGTCTCGAGCGCTTCATCGATGACGGCCCCCACTCGGTGGATCCCGCCGCGAGAAAGGATGGATAGAAGTACCTTCGCTGGCGCGCCGGGTGTCAAGGTCAGATCGTGACCAGCGATGGAGCAGAAGAGTGAGGCCTCGCCATCTCCATCGAAGGCAATCGTTGATGGGCTCGTCACGACAAGCCACCGTGCGTCGTCGAGTGGCGCACTCCGGCGGAGTGGGGGAGGGACCCGATTCAAGCCGCAGCGCGTGGTCCACGACAGCAGATCGCGCCGGGTCTCGGCCCATAAGTCCTTATCAGCAAGCAGGCTCTGCATCCAGTTGATGTACGCAGGTTCTCCCGCCGGTCTCGGCGGCGTTTTCCGAGCCGGTCGGCTGCGGCTGATATCTTCTGCATCGGATTGGCTTCATGAACAGTACCCACTCCGAGGGTGACCGCACGCTCGCCGTTGCTCTCGCCTACATGCCACCACTCCGCAGGCCAATAAAGAAGGTCTCCCGCGGTCCCCTCTACAACCGTAGCCTGCGAGCGATAGGCTTCATGATCTACTTCGGCGAGCAGGTGCGGTTTTCTGGACTCGTGCGCTTCCATGTCCGCAATGGTAGAAAATGTTTCAAACGGCCAAAGAAGAAACCGCCGCCAGCCTGAGATGACGACGGTGAAGACATCTTGGGCATCCTTGTGCAGCCGAAAGAAGCTCTCCTTGTGGTTCATCATGAAGAGGTCTGGGCTGCAGCCTCCGCATGGCATACCCGTGTGCCCGTATAGACTATCGAGGAATATAAGAATTCTCCTGAAAATCTTGGCACTGGAAAGCTGTGGGTCGGTGAGGCAGAGTCCCCAGTCAGGCGATCCCGTTTGGTCGCCGAGGCGCTTCAGGTATGAATCCCAAGAGGTGTCTGATGCCGTCGGCAGGAATGATGACTCGACATTGGCGATCAATTCGCTCCCGCGATAGAGCCGCGCGAGGTTACCCCAGCGTGCCGGAGGGATGCCCTTCACAAATGTGCGCCATGCATCAAAAGTGTCTTGCTCCGTCAGAAAGGCCGCGGGAAAAGCCTTCTTGATGACAAGAGGCCGTTGCGGCCAGCCCTGCTCGACCAAGTGTGACAGTGCCTCCAGAGACAGCGCGGGCCGGCACTCTGAAAGTTTGGGAATCACTGGGAGCTGCGCGGAATCGGAAGGCAGGATTGGCGAGGCCGAGTTCAAGATACCTCTCCTCCGGTCGCACGAAGGCCAACCGCTTCGCTCCAACGTCGAAGACGGTGAGCCGAGAAAGAATGTTAGGTACAAAGAAGATAATAGTCAAGGCGGGTGCTTTTGGGCGTGGTCTCGAAGGAGCCAGCCGGCGTCGACCGTTCAGCACGACGGTGCGAAGAGCCGGCTCGATCCTCTCTCTTGAAACCTTGAACGCTCCGTAAGATACTTGGTTGCTTAGAGAACGGAGGGCGAGTCCATGGCCAGGAACATCTCGTTGACCCTAGAAGACATCGGGCGCGACCTGCACTTCGGCTTGCGTTCCCTGCTCCGCTCCCCGGGATTCGCGCTCGTGTCCGTCCTTTGTCTCGCCTTGGGC
>CAXTNS010000244.1:0-386 GCA_964245465.1 uncultured Thermoanaerobaculia bacterium | reverse complement strand
CTCGCCCGGGTGCGTCTTGGCGCCCTGGTGTTCAGCATCCTGAACGCCGTCCTGTTACGCCCCCTGCCGTTCGCGGATCCGGACCGCTTGGTCCAGCTCTACGAAAAGATAGCTGGCGGAGGTCAAGGCTCCGTCTCCATTCCCAACTTCCGGGATTGGTCGGAGAAGAATACCGGCTTCGAGCAATTCACGGCCTACGTCAGAAGGAGCCACAATCTCCAGGCCGCCGGCGCTACCGAGCGTATCCAGGCGGTGGAGGCCACCCCAAACCTCTTCTCGCTCTTGGCCGTCCCTCCCCTCCTCGGTCGAACTTTCAACCCCAACTCGGACGAGCCCGGCAAGGCCAAGGTCGCCGTGGTCGGCGAGGAGTTCTGGCGGACCCGGCT
>CAXTNS010000243.1:0-9267 GCA_964245465.1 uncultured Thermoanaerobaculia bacterium | reverse complement strand
CCCCATCTCGAAACGAACCCCCAGCCGCCAAGCGGCTTCGGCATAGCCGTTCAGGATGCTCATGGGACGGATGAAGCCATCGACGGGGCAGAACGAGCCGCCCGGGACGCCGTCGAGCCGCACCGCCGGGTTGAGCCGCCGGACGTCCTCCGGCCCCACCTCCTCGACGGGCACGCCCTCGGCCCGCTGCAAAGGGTGGATAGAGCGCAGGGCCGCCATCTGCTCCTCGTCTCCGGCCAGGAACAGGTAGCCCCGGGGCCGGTATCCGGAATCCGTGCCGACTTCTTCCGGGAAGCGCAGCAGCTTCTCCCGCGAGAGGAGGGACATGCGGATGTTGACGGGCGTCGAGAACTGGGCACGGAACCCGCCGGTCGCCCTGCCCGTGCTGCCGGCGCCCAGGGAAGGAGCGCGGTCGATCACCACCACGTCCCGGCATCCGCGGCTGGCGAGGTGCCACGCGACGCTAGCGCCCATGACCCCGGCGCCGAGAACGGCGACTTCGAACGCCCCCCTCTTGACTGCGGCGTCCGGTTCCACTATCTTTTTGTCCATGCCAATGTCCCGTACAGCAGCCCTTCGGAAGGTTCAGCCGTTGGAAGCGTTTGAGGAGGATAGTGTCATGCCCCTGCATTCACCCGTCAAGCCGAGCGCAGCGGCGGAGCGTCTGCTCAGCTCTCCGCACGTCCGCAAGCCCACTCGCGATCTGGCTTCCATCGGCCTGCCGGCCCCCCGCCCTCTCAGGATGTCTCTCACGGAGTCCTTGATGCTGGAGCGGGAGGGGCGGCTTGACCGGTAGCATCCTCTACCTGGATTCTTCAGCTCTCGTAAAGCTCATCGTTCCTGAGGCGGAGACGATTCCTCTTCTCCGACTCATGCTGGCTTGGCCTTATAGGCTGGCGAGCGAGGTGGGCTTTGTCGAGGTGCACCGAGCGGTCCGCCGCGTCTCGCGGGAGTACGAGCTTCAGAAGCGCGCCGAAGATGTCCTCTCGACGATCCATTTCATGGATGTCCACATGGGCATCCTCGGAGAGGCTTCCCTGCTCGAACCCTTGCACCTGCAATCTCTGGACGCGATCCACGTCGCAACCGCCGTGACCCTGGGCCGCGAGGTTGGCGGAGTTGTAACCTAGGACCGTAACATGCGGGACGCGGCACGCCGGATGAAGCTGAACGTCCTGGCGCCTTCCTGAAGCTCAGCCCGCCGTCTATCCACCCGCTTGGGCCAGCCGGATCCCCGTGAACTGGAACCGCGTGTCGCCCGCCCAGAAGTTGCGGTAACTCGCCCGGATGTGGTTCTCCGGCGTGGCGCAGGAGCCGCCGCGCAGGACGCGGACGTTGTCCATGAACTTGCCGTTGTACTCCATCAGGGCGCCGTCGAACGGCCGGTAGCCCGGATAGGGCTCGTAATGATTGGTGGTCCACTCCCAGAGGTCGCCCCCTATCTGGAGCAATGCGTTGTCGCCAGAGCCGTTCGCGTGGGCAGGCCGGGGGTGGAGGGCACCGGTATCGAGGAAGTTCGAGCCCTTGCCGGGGAAACCCGAGACGCGGGCCGCGTGCTCCCACTCGCGCTCGGTGGGGAGGCGCGCACCTTTCCAGCGGGCGAAGGCGTCGGCCTCATAGAAGCTCACGTGGCAGACGGGCTCGTCCGGATCGAGATCGCGGACGCCCGAGAGGGTCCAGACCTGCCAGCGGTTTCCATCCTTCTCCCAATAGAAGGGCGCTTCCCAGCCCTGCTCCTGCACCTTGGCCCAGCCGTTCGAGAGCCAGAGGAGTGGATTGCGGTAGCCGCCGTCCGCCATGAACTCCAGATACTCGGCGTTGGTGACCAGCCGGTTCATCAAGGAGAAACCGTCGAGCCAGCCCTTGTGGACCGGCATCTCGTTGTCCCAGCACCAGCCGCCCTCGACGTTGCCGAACTCGTGGAGGCCGCCCTCGAAGGAGATCCAATGCGCCCCCGGGACGGCACTGCCTGCCGCCGCCACGGCGGGGCGGTACGGCTCGCGCAGGCCGGGGACGTTGCTCCCCAGGATGTGCTTGACCTCCGTGACCAGCAGCTCCTGGTGCTGCTGCTCGTGTTGGACGCCGGTGACGACCAGGAAGCGGAGGCGTTCGAGATCCTCTTCGGAGGCCGTGCGGATCAGCTCCTCGACCCGCCCGTCCACCGACCGGCGGAACTGGTAGACCTCGTCGTTGCTCGGCCGGGTCACGAGCCCCCGGTGGTCGCGGCGGATCCTGGGGCCGAGCGACTCGTAGTAGGAGTTCATGACGTATTCGAGCCGGGCATCGTCCTCCGAGTAGCGGCCGAAGGGCTCGAGGATGTTCTTGGCGAAGAACCAGGTGGTGTGGCCAAGGTTCCACCACGGCGGGCTGACGTCCGGCATGGACTGGATGCGGTAGTCCTCCGCCCGCAAGGGGCGGCACAGCTCGGTGCTCAGGTTGCGGGTCTCGCGGTAGCGGCTCAGCAGATCGTCTCGGTCCAAGGCTTTCCCCTCCCGGCATTCATTGTATCCCGCGTATCTCGCCGGCTTCCGTTCTGGCGGAGCTAGAATGCTGTGGAGCCTGCGGAGGAGAATGCCATGCCGAGAGCCATCTGGAACGGGAAGGTGATCGCCGAGTCGGACCAGCACGAGCTGGTCGAGGGGAACGTCTATTTCCCGCCCGGTACCATCAAGCGCGAGTACTTCCAGCCGAGCGCCACCCACACCGTCTGCGGCTGGAAGGGGACGGCGAGCTACTACACGGTCGTCGTGGACGGCCAGGAGAACAAAGACGCCGCCTGGTACTACCCGGACCCCAAGCCCGCGGCGGCCAACATCAAGGACCACGTCGCTTTCTGGCGGGGTGTGACGGTGGAGCGGTAGCCGGTGTTCCTCCTCGACACTCCCGTCACCCGCCAGCTCGGCATCGAGGTGCCGCTCCTCTGCGGCGCCATGTACCCCTGCAGCAACCCGGAGTTGGTGGCCGCCGTCTCCGAAGCGGGCGGCATGGGGGTCCTCCAACCTCTCTCCATGGTCTACGTCCACGGCCACGAGTTCGGCGCGGGCCTGAAGCTCATCCGGAGCCTCACCAGCAAACCGGTGGGGATGAACGTCATCGTGGAGCGCTCCTCCAAGGTCTATCAGGAGCGGATGCAGCGCTTCGTGGACCAGGCGATCGAGGGCGGCATCCGCTTCTTCGTCACCTCCCTGGGCAATCCCCGTTGGGTGGTGGAGAAGGCCCACGCCGCGGGCGGGTTCGTCTATCACGACGTAACCGAGCGAAAATGGGCCCTCAAGGGTCTTGAGGCCGGGGTGGACGGTTTGATCGCCGTCAACGACCGGGCCGGAGGGCACGCGGGACCCCGGAACGCCGAGGAATTGATCGCTGACACCGAGCTTGGGGACCTGGGCGTGCCGGTCGTCTGCGCCGGCGGCATCGGCGACGAGGAGGACTTCGTCCGTGCCCTGAGGATGGGCTACGCCGCCGTCCAGATGGGCACCCGCTTCATCGCCACCGCCGAGTGCACCGCTCCCGCGGACTACAAGCGGGCCATCGTGGCGGCGGACGAGGACGACATCGTACTGACCGAGCGGATCACGGGCGTCCCCGTCTCCGTGATTCGCACGCCCTACATTGAAAAGGTCGGGACCAAGGCCGGCCCCCTCGCCCGCTGGATGCTGAAGGGCCGGAAGACCAAGCACTGGATGCGGATGATCTACTCCCTCCAGTCCATCTGGAAGCTCAAGCGCTCCGCGCGCTCCTTCTCCTACCGGGACTACCTCCAGGCCGGCAAGAGCGTGGCGGGAGTGGAGAAGGTAGAGCCCACGGGGGAGATCGTGCGGCGGTTCAGGGCGGCGGCGGAGGGGGCGAGTGGGCTGACTGAGGAGCAGCGATTCGAGATTCTGAACCGGTCCAAAGCCCATCAGGAAAATCCTCAGACAGCAATCCCGCTCATGGAATCTGTGGAGCGGATCCAGCGCACGCTGTAAGATGCTTGAAATGCTTCAGGGCGACCTTGGGCGAGTCGCGGCTTTAATTACTGCCTCTCTACTATCTGTTTCGTCGCAGGCAATTGCCGCCGCCGACCTCTTCGTCGACCGCGCCGCTGACTGGGGCCTCGCCTTCACCTACCGGACGGGCGCGACGGGCGATCTCTACTTCCCGGAGATCATGGGCGGCGGGGCCGCTCTGTTCGACTATGACGGCGACGGTGATCTCGACGCCTTCCTGGTGCAGGGACATCCGCTGAGGCCGGGCTCTCCGGACCTGGGTCCCGCGGGCTGGGGACGCCTGTTCCGGAACGATCTGATCAATCCGAAGGGGAAAAATCCTGTACCCAGGTTCGTGGACGTCACCGAGGCGAGCGGCATCCGGGCCACGGGGTATGGGATGGGCGCGGCGACGGGCGACTTCGACAACGACGGCCGGGTGGACCTGTACCTCGCCAACTTCGGCTCCAACCAGCTCTGGCGGAACAACGGCAACGGGACGTTCTCCGACGTGACGGCCAAGGCGGGTGTGGACGATCCGCGCTGGAGCACCGGCGCCGCCTTCGCCGATCTCGACCGCGACGGCTGGCTCGACCTCTTCGTCCTCAACTACGTGGACTTCACGGTGGAGAACAACGTCCGCTGCTTCGCGCAGAGCACCCGGCGGGACTACTGCGGCCCCTCGACGTTCGCCCCGGTGACGAGCCGGCTGCTGCGCAACAAGAAGGACGGCACGTTCGAGGATGTCTCTCTGCGCTCCGGGATCGGCCGCAAGCCCGGTCCCGGACTGGGTGTCGTGGCCGCGGACCTCGACGGCGACGGCTGGCGGGACCTCTTCGTGGCCAACGACGGGACCGCCAACTTCCTGTGGATGAACCAGAAGGACCTCACCTTCCGCGAGGACGGGCTCCTCTCGGGCGTGGCCCTGAACGCCGCGGGCCGTCCCGAGGCGGGCATGGGGATCGCCCTGGGCGATGCGGATGGGGACGGCGACGACGACCTCCTGATCACCCATCTGACGGCGGAGACGAACACGTTCTACGTCAACCTGGGCGGCGGCCTGTTCGAGGACGCCACGGCGCGGTCCGGTCTGGGCGCGCCGAGCTTGCCGTTCACCGGGTTCGGGACGAGCTGGCTGGACGTGGACAACGACGGCCTCCTGGACCTCGCCGCCTTCAACGGCGCCGTCAACCTGGCTGGGGCCATGGGCTCGGGCGAGGGGCTTGCTCCCTATGCCCAGCCGGACCTGCTGTTCCGCAACCTGGGCGGCGGCAAGTTCACGGACGTGAGCGCCGAAGCCGGGGGCGCGTTCCGGGCACCGAAAGTCTCCCGAGGGGCTGCCTTTGGGGACATCGACAACGACGGCGATACGGACGTCCTCGCCGTGGACGCCGACACTCCGGTCCGCCTCCTGATCAACGAGACGGGCAGCCGGAACCCGTGGTTGGGACTGAGCCTGACGTTGGGCGCCCGCGTCGAGGTGATCCGCAAAGGCGCGCCCTCGCTCTGGCGGCGGTCGGCCACGGACGGCAGCTACGTTTCCGCGAACGATCCACGGGTGCTCGTGGGGCTGGGCAACGCCTCCGAGGTAACCGGCGTGAAGGTGCTCTGGCCGGACGGTCTCGTCGAGTCTTTCCCGCCGCCGCCGCTCCGGACGTATACCACCCTTGTCCGTGGCACGGGCAAGCCTCTCGGAAAACCGAAATGAAAGCCGGTCTTCTCCTGGCGCTGCTGCTCGCCTCCGTCCCGGAGCCGTCTCCGCTCCACTTTCCGGACCTCAAGGGCCTCGAAGCCGCCGTGGCGACCCAGATCCAGGAGATGCAGCAACTGGTGACATCGCAGACATCGCAGGGCGCAGCCTATGGCGAGCTCGGGCAGGTCTACCTCGCCTATGGGTTCAACAACGCGGCGGCCGACTGCTTCCGCAACGCCTCCATTCTCATCATCGGGGAAGCCCGCTGGCCCTACCTGCTGGGTATTGCCGAGCAGGCGGCCGGACGGCTCGACTCCGCGGCGGCGGCTTTCGAGCAGGCCCTGGACCTGGCTCCGGATGCGGGCGCCGGCTACGTCCACCTGGGGGAGATCCGCCTGCTCCAGGGACGCCCGGAGGAAGCTGAAACGGTGCTGCGCAAGGCCCTCCAGACTCCCGCTGGGGCCGCGGCGCAGTCCCTGCTGGGCCAGGCGGCCCTCGCCCGCCGGGACTTCAAGGCTGCCGCGGAGCACCTCGAAGCCGCCCTTGCCGCGGTGCCGGAGGCGAACCGTCTCCACTATCCGCTGGCGCTCGCGTATCGCGGGCTGGGAGATCGCGCGAAGGCCGAGCAGCATCTGGCCCTGGCAGGACAGGTGGGGCTCAAACCTCCGGACCCCTGGTTGGACGCGCTGGCAGACCTGCGGGTGGGGGAGCGGGTGGCCGTGATGCGCGGCCGGGTGGCCGCCCAGGCGGGGCGCTACGCGGACGCGGCCCAGGAGTTCCGGCGGGCCCTGGCTGCTCAGCCGGACAGCGTCGAGGCCCGGGTCAATCTGGGCTCTGTGCTGGCCCTCTGCGGGGACCGGACCGGCGCCGCCGAGCAGCTCCGGGAGGCCCTGAAGCGGGACCCCGCGAACGTGACGGCCCACTTCAATCTCGGCTCGCTTCTGGCGGACAACGCGCCGGGTGAGGCCCGCCCTCACCTCGAAGCCGTCGTGGCCGCTCGCCCGGCGGACGCCGAGGCCCGCCGGCTCCTGGCCAAGGCCCTGCGCGACTCCGGCCGGCCAGAGGAGGCGCTCTCTCATTACGCACGAGCCGTCGAGCTCGCGCCGGGGGACGAGACGGCCCGGCTCGGTGAGGCCGAGACGCTGGTGCGCCTGGCCCGCCATGCCGAAGCGAGGCGCAGTCTGGAGGACGGATTGAAGCAGATGCCAACCAGCGGCCTGCTGAGCCACGCCCTCGCCCGTCTCCTCGCGGCCTGCCCGGACGTGTCCGTGCGCGACGGCTCCCGCGCCCTGGACCTGGCCCTGGCCGTTTGGAACGCCCGGCCGCTCGCCGCCTACGCCGAGACGGTGGCGCTGGCCCTGGCCGAATTGGACCGCTGCTCCGAGGCCGCCCAGTGGCAGCGTAAGGCCATCGATGCCGCCCGCCAGCAGGGATTGGAGACACGGATCGGAGACCTCACCCGCGCGTTGTCGGTCTACGAGAAGGGTTCCCCCTGCCGGCCCTGAAACCTTCAGCCATTCCATTCGTTGACATCGACCCTACACCGATGGCTGTCCCTTCCAGACGAGATTCTCCTTTATGCGTAGGTGCCTATAATGTGAGGACGGAGCCTGGGACCCTCCGGGCTCCGTTCCACCTTCGTAGAGAAAGGAGAAGTCTTCATGAATCACCTCAAGCTTCGCCTTGCCGCCCTGGCCTTCGTGCTGCTGAGCGTCCTCGCCCTGGACCGGTCGAACGCCGCGGGTCCCATCGGCGGCGGGGGCACCACCGCGTGCCCGCGCAAGTCGTACTCCGGTGCCTGTGTCCAGGTGATCACCTACGCCACCAACCCGGCGACGGGGCAGTGCTGCGTGTACCCGAACCCGTGCGTGGTGCCGGACGGGTGGACGAAGTCGTACACCGGCTGCGCGTCGTAACCGGCGCGGTCATGATCGGGCCGGCACCGACCGGGTGCTCCGGAATGGTGCCGGCCTTCCCGTCTCCTCTTGTAAATTCTTCCTTCTGATACCCTTTTCCACTCTTTTTACCCGGGTTCTTCCTGGAGACGCCCAAATCCTCGGCCGCCACGAAGTAGGTCGCGGCCCCCCTTCTGGTGCGTTCCTCTACGCCCTCCAGCACCTGAGCCTCTTCCTCAGCGCTGTCCTCTTCTGGTGGGCGCTCATTCCATACACAGCGGCGTCCTGGGAGCCCTCCTGACGTTCGCCCCCCGGTTGTGGTATCCCATCTACGAGGCAAGGACGGGCGAGTGGGGGGCTCTCCGCCTTGGAGGACCAGCAACTTGCCGGTCTCATCATGTGGGTGCGCGCCGGAGCCCTCTTCATCGTCCTGGGCCTGTTCGCGGCCTGGCTGGGGGAGGCGGAGCGGCGCGTGGCCTACACCCGGAGCGAAACGATGCTGCGGCAGGGGAGAGAGTATGATTGAAGATTTGAAAAACAGGGCCGCGCCAGGAGATCCGTGTTGCCCGTCCTTGAGGTCCTTGTCGTCCTTGGTGTCCTTCCTGGCGCTCTGCGGTTTCCTCCTCTGCGGCTGCCATGGAGACGTCGAGGAGACAGCCGCCGCCATGACCGGCGGCAGCCCGGCGCGGGGCAAGGAGGTCATCCGCCGCTACGGCTGCGAGGCCTGCCACAGCATCCCCGGCGTCGCGGGCGCCCGCGGCCAGGTCGGCCCGCCACTCGACGGCATCGGCAACCGCTCCTATCTCGCCGGCCGGCTGCCCAACTCGCCGGACAACCTGATCCGCTGGATCCGCGACCCCCAGAGCGTCGCACCCGGCACGGCCATGCCCGAGATGGGCGTCACCGAGCAGGACGGCAAGGACATCGCCGCCTACCTCTATACCCTTCGCTGATGACGACCCGGCGGGAGATGATTGCTGAAGAGACGGTACATGCTCAGGTCGCGCGCATGATTTACGACGCGCGCACGGCAGCCGGGCTCACCCAGAAGCAACTCGCCGAATTGATTGGGACACAGCAGTCCACCATTGCCCGCTTAGAGGACGCCGACTATCAAGGCCATTCCCTCAGCATGCTCCGGCGGATCGCCGAGGCCCTGCATCAGAAACTGGAAGTCCGCTTCGTGCCGACCCGCGCCGCTCAAGGAAGCTGGGCTGCCTCAGACACCAAGCTCCCGGCTGGCCAATTCAGTTCCCTCCACCCGCGCGCGGATCTTCGCGAAGGCCGTATCGCGGGCCGTCGAGAGATCGTCGCCGAAGGGCTAGAACCCGCAGTCATCCGTGCTCCCGAGCCGACTTTTTTTTCTGGATCGCTACGCCGGAGAGCTCAATCGTCCCGTTTTTAACGTGGGATTGGGAAGCAACCCATAAGTTTTGGGATTTTTAAGCTGGGTCACGGTCTTTTTAAGCTGGGTCGCCGGATTTTTCCAATAGGTTGAGGTTTTTTTCTGATAGGTCGGAGGTTTTTTCTAGTGAGTCGGAGACTTTTTCCAATGGGTCCGCGGATTTTCCCAATGAAAAAAAGTTCCGATTCAATGGGTTCGGAGTTTTTTAAGCCGCTCGCAGCCGTCGACCCAATGGGTTCGCAGATTTTTCTGCGTTCACGATCCGACGATGCAGACAATACTTTGGATCCAGACAATACCTGAGGC
>CAXTNS010000242.1:4572-9271 GCA_964245465.1 uncultured Thermoanaerobaculia bacterium | reverse complement strand
ACCCAGCGCCAAGGTATCACTCGCAAAGAAGGCGAAGGAGCGGTAAACAGATACCCCTGTGGCCTTTCGAGCGATTGGCCACTCTGCGCCAACGGTTGATTCAGCGCGCCGGCCGCTTGACTCGCCCCCAAGGCGTTCTCACTCTCACGCTCAGCGCAAATCCTGCCGCTCGAGAGGACCTGAGGGGATACTTTGAGACACTTCAAGCAGCTTGATGACTCACAGACAATGCAACGCTAGGGCTTATTGTCCTGGATCCGGGGATGTGGGGTCCTCCGCAACTCGATCCTGGACCCACCGCTCGTTCAGTTGTGGGTGTTCTCTGAGAGAAATCCTCTTGAGCCGTTCGTATCTCAATCTCCCATTTTTTATCAGTCCTATCAGATCACTAGTGTCCGGTCTATTTGCTGTCTGCCGACCGTAAAGCCAGCATTGACTATGGTTTCGGGCGACTCAGGGGTGTCCACGATTTGAACTCCGAGGGGGCAGTTTGCGATGCTTTCGGGTTGGACCGACCCGAGGTGACGCATGAATGCGGGCAAGACGCTGTTCGCACAGGTGATGGAGTTCGTGCCATGGAAGACTTTCGGACGCATCGTCGACCGGCACAAGGGCGATGCGGGCGTGCGCACTCTGAGTTGTGCCGAGTTGTTCCGCGTCATGGCCTTCGCGCAACTCACTTGGCGCGAATCGCTGCGCGACATCGAGGCCTGTCTGGCCGCCAACCAGACCAAACTGTTCCACATGGGGATGAAGGCGCCGCCTGCGCGCTCGACGTTGGCCGACGCACTCGAGCGTCGCGACTGGCGCATCTATCATGCGCTGGCTCAGCGACTGATCGCGCGTGCCAAAACGCTCTACGCGCAAGATCCTTCGGTGCTCGAGCTCGATACCAGCGTCTATGCGCTGGATTCCACCACGATCGATCTGTGCCTGAGCCTGTTCGACTGGGCGCCATTTCGATCGACCAAGGCGGCCGTCAAGCTGCACACGCTTCTGGACCTCCGGGGCTCGATCCCGACGTTTCTCCACATCAGCGATGGCAAGCTGCACGATGTTAACGTGCTCGACATCCTGCCGATTGAGGCTGGCGCCTTCTACGTGATGGACCGTGGCTACGTGGACTTTACGCGGCTGTACGCGATGCATCAGGCCGGTGCCTTCTTCGTCACTCGTGCCAAGCAAGGCATGGATGCCCGTCGCGTGTATTCGTCGCCGACGCAGCGCTCTACCGGCGTGGTCTGCGACCAGCGCGTGATGCTCAACGGCTTCTACTCGGCCAAGGCCTACCCGGAGCATCTGCGGCGCGTCCGTTTCAAGGATCCCGAGTCGGGCAAGACGCTCGTCTTCCTGACCAACAACACGGTCTTGCCCGCCTTGACGATCACGGCTCTGTACAAAGGCCGCTGGCAGGTCGAGTTGTTCTTCAAGTGGATCAAGCAGCACCTGCGCATTAAGCGATTTCTCGGCACCAGCGAGAACGCGGTGAAGACGCAAATCTGGTGCGCCGTGGCCACTTACGTGTTGATCGCCATTGTCAAGAAAGAGCTTCAACTCGACGCCTCGCTGTACACATGTCTACAGATCTTGTCGGTCTCGATCTTCGAGAAAACCGAGATTTTATGCGCCTTGCAGCCCGATAGGTCCCAACGAGAAATAGCCACTCCCGCTAACCAATTGATTCTATTCGACTTCTAACCGGACACTAGTGCTATCAGATAACAGTTCAAGTCGTTCTAACATCCCCTACCCCTCAATCCCCACATTCTCAAACGCCTTCGCGATCGCCGCCATCTTTTCCTCCCGGTCCGGATCGTTCCGGAACAGGCTCCGCGCCACCAGCTCTACCCCACGCCGGCTGTCGCTGAAGCCCGAGGTGCGTGAGAGCTGCTCCGTCAGGGTGATGTAAAAGAGCTTCGCCACGGTGGTGGGATCGAGGACATATTCATCGCCGTTCTTTGCCGTCAACAGGTTGTAGGCGGCTTTGTTGTGGATGCCGCTGTTGGTGTGGACGCCCCCCCAGTCGCCGGCCTGGGTCAGGGGGAGGTCTTTGAAATCCTTCATGTGGGCGGGCTGCTTGAATTTTTCGGGGTCGGAGAGGTCGCGCAGGGGGAGGCCCGTGACGTCGAGCTCTTCGCCGATCTGCCAGTTCCAGGTGCCGACGTCGGGATTGCCGGCGTTGGAGATCAGGATGCCGAAGATGTCGGAGTAGGACTCGTTCAGGGCGCCGCTCTCGGCGAAGTAGTCGAGCCGGGCGGAGTGCTCGGTGACGCCGTGGAAGATCTCGTGAGCCACGACGTCGCGGGCCACGGCGTAGGAGCGCAGCTTGCCGTCCAGGAGGCGCTGGCCGTAGACCATCTGGGTGCTGATCCAGGCCGCGTTCTTCCACTCCTGGGCGCCCATGCGGCGGACGCAGTTGATGCTGGAGATCAGGGGGCCGCCTTCGTCGTCGATCCCCTTGCGCATCAGGACCCGTTCGAGGAAGTCGGCCACGTCGGCGGCGTTGGCGTGGGCGCTGATGGCGGCCGGATCCCAGGGGTCGGGCTCCTTGAGGAGGACGGCCTGGCCCGGCAGGAGGTTGCGTTCCAGTTCCACGGAGCGGAACCCGAAGTCGTAGGTCTGGACGTTGTGGTTGGGATCGCTGAGGCACCGGCCCTGGCCCGGGAGGTCGGAGTAGCGGATGCGGCGCTTGACTTCCAGGGCGTCCACGGCTTCGTCTTCGATGGGATCGGCCGTCTGCGTGCGGGGCAGGGCCGCGACCAGATCTCCCGTATGGGCGTCGATGACGTAGTCGAAGAGCTGCGGCAGGTGGTGGTCGTCCTCCGTATCCTCTTCCTGGCGCTGGGGCACGCTCTCGGCGATGTAGGCGAGGTGCCAGAGGCCTTCCCCGCTGCTGTCGAAGTAGTAGAAGAGCCGGGGCTGGACGTCGAGCGGGTCGGCTTCTCCCCAGCCGGCGGCCTTGCGGACGGCCTCCACGGCCTGGGCGGGCGAGATCCCGGCCTCGGCGTCGACGCCGGTGGGCGATCCCAGGGCGGAGTTGATGGAGAGGAGCCGGTGGCGCGCGTCCATCTCGACCGTGATGAGCGAGCCGTAGACGGGGATCTGGCGGTGGAGCTGGCGGAACTTGACGGTCTGGGAGTTGGTGAGGAAGAGCTTCTTGTGGCCGAGGGACTTGAACTCGGCCGCGCCGCCCTCCGCGTCGGGCGCCGTGAACCCGGGCAGGCTGTCGCTCGAGAGAGCGTTCTGGAGCAGCGTCCGCGCCGCCTGCTCGGGCTCCATACGCGCCAGGTCGCCGGCCAGGCTTTCGCTGTCCGCGGTTCCGGGCCTGGCGGCCAGGGACAGGGCCAGGGCGGGCGAGGACGCGCTCTCGTCGCGGTGGAAGGCGAAGGACCGCAGACCGTTTTTCCTCGGGGGCACGAGCGGCTCCTTTCAAGGAGTTTCTTCTACTTTAGTTGGGGCTGGAGGGAGGTTGCAAGGGAGGGTGACGGCCTTGCCGCGCAAGGACCCGTCTCCTATGATGGCCGAAGGAATGGCAACAACGAGTAACTATGATCACCGATGAGTAAAATCGACGATTCTGACGAAGATCCACCCGGACCGCGAACGTCCGACCTGGTGCCCCGCTTCGAAGAGCAAGGCTACGCCGAAAGCGGCGTCGAGGCGCGGCGCCGCTGGCTCGAAGAGCGCACGGGGGCTCGCCTGAAGCATGTGGGCGCTTGTTCGATCCCCGGCGAGGAGATGCGCGGCAATGTCGAGAACCCGATCGGCGCGGCCCAGGTTCCCATCGGCATCGCGGGCCCGCTGCGGATCGAAGGCGAGCACGCGCAGGGGCGGTTCTACGTCCCGCTCGCCACCACGGAGGGAGCCCTGGTGCGCTCCTATGAGCGCGGGATGGCCGCGATCACCCGCGCCGGGGGAGCGCAGGCGCGGCTGCTGGCGGACGAGAACCGCGTCTCGCCGGTCTTCTCGTTCGCCGATGTGGCCGAGGCCGCGGCCTTCGCGCGTTCCCTGCCCGGGTGGTTCGAGGATCTGCGCCGGGCGGCCGAGTCCACCACCCGCCACGGCCGGCTGCTGCGCGTGGAAGCCCGGCCGCTCGGCCGCGAGGTGGCTGTCCACTTCGTCTTCTGGACCGCCGACGCGCACGGCATGAACATGATCGTGAAGGCGGCCGACCATGCCTGCCAGTGGCTGGTCGGGCAGGGGCACGCGGGCCGGTACTTCATCTTCAGCGGCGCCGAGTCGGAGAAGCGGGCCAGCGGCTCTCTTTTCGCCGGCGGCAAGGGACGGAAGGTGGTGGCCGGCGTCCGCCTGCCGGCCCGGCTCGTGCGCGCCTATCTCCACACCACTCCCAAAGGGATGGCGGAGGTCTGGCGGCAGACCGTGCTCGGCCACCTGGAAGCGGCCGCTCTGGGGTACAACGGCCACTTCGCCAACGGCCTGACGGCGCTGTTCATCGCCTGCGGCCAGGACGTGGCCAACGTCGCCAACTCCGCGGTCGGCATCACCTCTTTTGAGCGGACTCCCGAGGGGGACCTCTACGCCAGCGTCGTCCTGCCCGCGCTCACCGTGGCCACCGTCGGCGGCGGCACGGGCCTGGGGACGGGCCGCGAGTGCCTGGAGCTGTTGGGCTGCGCGGGGCCGGGCGGAGTCCCCAAGCTGGCCGAGATCGCCGCCGCGACGCTGCTGGCGGGAGAGCTGT
>CAXTNS010000242.1:0-4559 GCA_964245465.1 uncultured Thermoanaerobaculia bacterium | reverse complement strand
GAATTCGTGGCGGCTCACGAGGAGTACGGCAGGAACCGGCCGGCTCGATGAGCTCGATGAGAAGGATGAGGGCATGAAGCGGCTCTTCCGCGGCCTGCGCCGCCCTCCCGATCCGTCCTACGACACGGTCGTGATCGGCTCGGGCATCGGTGGGCTGGTGGCGGCCAATCTCCTGTCGCGGGAAGGCCTGCGGGTGCTCCTCGTCGAGCAGCACTACATGGTGGGCGGCTACTGCAGCACTTTCCGGCGCGGCGGCTACACCTTCGACGCCGCCACTCACTTCTATCCCCTGTTGGGCAATCCCGAGACCCTGACCGGCCGCCTCCTGAACGAGTTGGGGGTGACCACCGGCTGGGTGAAGATGGATCCGGTGGATACGTTCCACTTCCCCGATGGGACGCGCTTCGCCGTGCCGGCGGACTTCGACGCCTACCTCGCCAAGGTCAAGGCCGCGTTCCCCGAAGAGGCCGCCGCGCTCGACGGCTTCTTCCAGGCGGTGCGCGAGGTTTACCTTCTCGGGCTGCTCCACTACTTTCGCGGGCGTGCCGAGCCCCCGGGGCTCGCCCCCTACCGCGGCATGACTCTCCGGGAGGCTCTCGACCACTGGTTCTCCGATCCCAGGCTCAAGCTCCTCCTCACCGCGGACTGCCCGCACTGGGGCTCGCCCCCGGGCCGCATCTCGTTCGTGTTCGACTCGATGCTGCGGCTCTCCTACTTCCTCGGCAATTACTATCCGCGGGGCGGCTCTCAGGCTTTCGCGGACGAGTTGGCCCTGCGCCTGGAAGAGCGCGGCGGCCATGTGCTCACCAGCACCGCGGCGCGCCGCATCGTGGTCGAGGACGGCGTGGCCCGGGGGGTGGAGATCGAGACCCTCCGCGGCCCTTTCGCCAGTCACCGCGCCGCCGTGCGGGCCAACACCGTGATCTCCAACGCCGACCTGCTCCAGACCCTGGAGCGGCTGGTGGGGTGGGAGCACCTGCCGTCCGGCACCCTGGAGGAGCTCCGCCGGCTGCGCCCCAGCTTTCCCTGCTGGCTGACTCATCTCGGCCTGCGAGGCGTGCCGGGAGAGGTGCTCGACAGGGTCCAGGGTTATTACTGGGATTCCTGGGAGATGGACCGCGTGGGCCGGGGCGCCCTGCGGTTCAAGCTCTTCGCGCCGACTCTTTACGAGCCGGCCATGGCGCCGGGCGGAGAGCAGATCCTGATCGTCCAGAAGGTCCTGGAAATGAATTACGACGAGATCGAGGACTGGCCGGCCCACAAGCGGGAGATGGAAGATTTCATCCTCTCCAACCTCGAACGGGTGGTCCCGGGGATCGGCGCCCACGTCGCCGTCCGCTCCAGCGCTTCGGCCCGGACCTCCTGGCGGTTCACCGGGAACCATCAGGGAGCGATGCTGGGCTGGGAGATGTCGCCCGACCAGTTGGGAGAGGACCGTCCCGCCATCGAGACTCCGGTCCCAGGCCTCTACGCCGTGGGCCATTGGACGCGGCCCGGGGGTGGGATCACGCCCGTGATCGTCTCCGCTCAGCAGGTCGCCAAGAAGGTTTTACAGGGAGCTTCGTAACGAGAGTCTGGCTTGCCGGCTCCCACGACAGCGCTCTGGGCGGTCTTCTCCCTGATATCCTCTCCCCCCTATGAATTCCGGACGGCACCGCCAACACGACCTCGAAGCGATCGCCCGCCGCGCCATGGAGGAGCGGGGGCTGGAACCGGATTTTCCCGCCGCGGCCTTGCAGGAGGCGGAGCGGCTGGAGCCCAAGGACGAGTTGGACGGCGGGGCCCGGGATCTGCGGGACCTGCTGTGGTCTTCGCTCGACAACGACGACACCCGGGATCTCGACCAGCTCGAGGTGGCCGAGAGGGTGGACGGGGACTCGATCCGGCTGCGGATCGCCATCGCGGACGTGGACTCCCTGGTACGGCCGGGCTCGGCGATCGACGACCACGCGCGGACGAACACGACGTCGGTGTATACGGCGGCCCGCGTCTTCCCCATGCTCCCGGAGCGGCTGTCGACGGGGCTGACGTCGCTGCACGACGGCGAGGACCGGCTGGCCCTGGTGATCGAGATGACGGTGGCCCCGGACGGCTCGGTCTCCAGCCCGGACCTCTACCCCGCCCGGGTGCGCAACCAGGCCAAGCTGGCCTATGACGCCGTGGCCGCGTGGCTGGACGGCGAGGGTCCCATGCCGCCGCGGATGGCCGAGGTGGCGGGGATCGCCGAGCAGGTGCGGCTCCAGGACGAGGCCGCCTCCCGGCTGCGCCGGCTGCGCACGGAGAGGGGAGCTCTGGATTTCGACACCACGGAGACGAAGCCGGTGTTCGTCAACGGCGTGGTGACCGAGCTGCGGGAGGAGCGGAAGAACCGCGCCAAGGAGCTGATCGAGGACTTCATGATCACCGCCAACGGGGTGACGGCCCGGTATCTGGACGACCATGGATTACCCTCGATCCGGCGGGTGGTGCGCACGCCCAAGCGCTGGCCGCGCATCGTCGACGTGGCCCGGGAGGTGGGCGGCCACCTGCCGGCGGAGCCGGACCTCGTGGTCCTCGTAGCGGCTGTCGTGGAGCGGCGCCGGCGGGAGGCGCCGGACGACTTCCCTGAATTCTCCCTCGCGATCCTCAAGCTGCTCGGTCCGGGCGAATACGCGGTCGATCCGCCGGGAGGCGAGCCGCCGGGGCATTTCGGCCTGGCGGTGAAGGACTACACGCACGCCACGGCGCCGAACCGCCGCTATCCCGATCTGATCACCCACCGGCTGGTCAAGGCGGCGTTCCACCGCCAGCCGGCACCATATTCCATGGAGGAGCTCGAAGGGCTCGCCCGCCACTGCACGCTCCAGGAGGACGCGGCCAGCAAGGTGGAGCGTCAAGTGCGCAAGGCGGCCGCGGCCCTGCTGCTGGAGAGCCGGATCGGCGACACGTTCGACGCCGTGGTCACGGGTGCCTCGGAAAAGGGCACCTGGGTCCGTACGTGCAGGCGTCCAATGGTCGAGGGCCGGCTCGAACGGGGATTCGAGGGGCTGGACGTGGGCGACCGTCTCCGCGTCCGTCTGGTCTCGACCGACGTCGAGCGCGGGTTCATCGATTTCGTTCGGGAGCGCCATGCCTAAGAAGGGGATCAATCAAGCAGCAGGCTCCGATCGTCCGTTCCTACCCGCGGATTTCTTTGCGTTCCGTACTCCCCTCCTGCCGTTCGAGGAGCTGGAGGCCTGGAGCGAGGGGCTGGAGGCTCCGGCGGCCCTGGAGTCCGCGCTGGAATCTGATAACCCTGAGCGTCTGGAGGCGGCGCTGGCGGCCGACCGCGAGAGGTTGCGCTCCCGGCTGGCCGAGCTGGCGTCCCGGCCGGAGGTTCTGGAGGCCGTGTTCCTGGCCTCGCCGTCGCTCTCCGAGAGCTTGGCCGTCTGGCGGGCCCAGCCGGACGGCAAGAAGGCGCAGCGCGCCGAGCGGGCGCTGGTGCGCTACGTCTACCGCATGGCGGCCCGGGCCACGCCGTTCGGCCTGTTCTCCGGCTGCTCGGTGGGCCGGGTGGATCCGGACCCGGCCGCCCGCACGCGGATCGCCGTGGCGCCACGCGAGCGCTACGAGCGGCACACGCGGCTGGACATGGACTATCTCTTCGCGCTCTGCGAGGACCTCGGCAAGGAGCCGGAGGTGCGCGAGGCGTTGACCTACCGGCCGAACTCCAGCCTCTACCGGGCCGGCGGCCGGCTGCGCTACGCCGAGGCACGGCTGGACAAGAAGGTACGCTCGCACCACCTGGTGGCGGTGGACGACAACGACTACCTGGAGGAGGCATTGCGCCGCGCTTCGAACGGAGCCCGCGCGAGCGAGATCGCCGAGGCCCTGGTGGCGTTCGATCCCGAGGGGGACGTCAGCCTGGAGGAGGCCCGGGAGTTCGTCACGGAGCTGATCGACAGCCAGATCCTGGTCTCCGATCTCTCGACGCCGGTCACCGGTCCCGAGGCGATCCACGACGTGATCGATCAGTTGAGCCGCATCGCCGCGACGCAGGAGGCGGCGGCCCGGCTCACCCGGGTGCGCGAGGCCCTGGAGGCGCTCGACGCCCACGGTCCGGGCGCGGAGCCGGCGCGCTACGAGGAGATCGCCGAGACCCTGCGCGAGCTGCCGACTTCGGTCGAGATGTCGCGGCTCTTCCAGCTCGACATGGTCAAGCCGGCGGACGAGCCGGTGATCGGCGGCGCCGTGATGGCAGAGGCGGACCGGGCCATCGACCTCCTCCTGCGCCTGGCCCCGGACCGGCCGATCGAGAGCCTGGAGAAATTCCGCAAGGATTTCTCCGAGCGCTACGAGAACCGCGAGGTGCCGCTCCTGGAGGCGCTGGACGAGGAGGTGGGCATCGGCTTCGACCGCTCGTCCGACGTGGGCGCCGAGGCCTCGCCGCTGCTGCGGGGCATCGCCCTCGGCGCACCCGCCGGGGAGAATTCGACCACGAGCTGGACCCGGGTCCACACGGTGCTGCTCGGCAAGCTGCACGAGGCGCTGGTCAAGGGGGCGCGGTCGATCGAGATCACTCCTCAGGACCTGGACCGCAT
>CAXTNS010000241.1:5352-9273 GCA_964245465.1 uncultured Thermoanaerobaculia bacterium | reverse complement strand
TTCCCGGGCGAACGCCAGCGCTTCCTCCAGAGTCAACGAGCGCTCCTGCCCCAGCCCGGGGATTGCGCACAGGAGCAATACAGCCCATCGAAGTTTCATCGATCACCTCGCGAGAGCACGATCAGCCGCCGCGCCTCAAGGACGCGCGGTCACAAATTCGAAATGTGACGACAGGGACTAAATCGGCGAGGCTTTCGGAACGTGGAAGACGTCGCGAGGGCTCACGGAGAGACAGCCCTCTTCCTTCGGATCCAGGGCGAGACCGGTCCTGGCCGGGCCGAAATCCTCATGGACGGAAACCATCAGGGCTGAAGGGCTATGAAAGCAGCAGTGGCAGCAGGAGGGGGGACAACAATCCGGCGACTCCCCCCCGAGGCAATCCGTGCACGAATCCGCCAGGGCCGCCAGAGGCAGCAACAGGGCCAGGGCGGCCAGCAGGGCGAGAGGAAGCATGGACCGGCGCACGGCGGCATCCTATCTCATTTCAAAGAGACCGGCGGAGACGCGGCGCGGTCGCGTCCCCGGCTTTCCTGCCACTGCCGTCTACTTCCGGTTACTTCCCGTGATAGTCGCCCCTGGGGCCTTCTAGGGCTCCGCGAAGATCACGTCGAACGAGGGCCAGGGCCGCAGCGCGCCGGAGGGGGTACGCATCCGCACCGTGGAGACGTAGCGGAACAGATTCCCATACGAGTCGCGGAGGCGGGTGACCTTGTACCGGTACTCCAGGGCGGCGACGCCCACCCGGTCCAAGCCGGACATCTCCTGAGGCTGACTGACACCGTCTCGATTGCGGTCCACCAATACACAAAGGCTGGCGAACCCCGCATCGGCAGCGTCCACCACCCCGTCACGGTTGCCTCCAATTTCCTGGGAGTCCAGCTCCGCCAGCGCACGGTACCCCAACTTGGCAGGCTGCCCGTTCCGCAGCGGCGTCGCGTAACCGAACAGTTAGGTGCCATAGTCGATGACGCCGTTGCCGTTCCGGTCCTGGCACAGGAAGCCGTCGTCGTCGTTCGCCCTCGTCCAGGCGATCTGATCCCGGACTCCGTCGGCGTCGATGTCGAAGCTGACGGCGGAGCTTGGACTTGAGAGGTGAAAACCGTCCTGCCTCAAGTCCAGAATCACGGGGCAGTTCTCGTCCGGCGGGTCCTCAGGTTCAGGGGGCGGCTCAGGACGCTCGACACATTCCGCGAAGGTACCGTACTGCTGTTGCTGGTTGTACGAATTCACATGAACGACCATGTCAGCAGCGTAGCAATGGTTCCATTCTGCGGGTTGATGGCTGGCAAAACTGTTCGCGTAGCCAATGTCAGAGACGACTCGGGCTTGGTAGATCTGAGTTCCGCGGCTCAAGTCCAACACTTGATGCCCCATGATCACTTGCGTGGTGTAGGCCCGGCTGCCATCCAGGTTGTAGAGCACCGCCCTCGCAAAGGAGTTGACGAAAGGGCCTGACAAGGTGTTCCCAATGGCATCCACGTAAAGCTCTGGGACGATTCTCACCTGCGCTTGGAGAGTATGAGATGACAGAGCTGCGAGCAGGCATGCGGCCATCGGAGCGTGTGCCGTCCTCAGGAATTTCATCGGCAGCCTCCTTCAAGGAATCGCAGCCGATCGGCCATTCCGGGGTAAACACTCTCGCTGACCATGACCTGCGGCGCCACGGCTTCGTAAAGCAGGCGCAGGAAGGCTTCCTCACCGAATTCCGCCTTGGCAGCGGCAATCGCCTGGGCGCGAGCCCGGCAAAGGCGAACGGCGCGGGTGTCCATCTGGAATCCGTCCTTTGCACCGGAGCCTTCCGCCGGCCCAGGGCTTGAGAGTTGCCGCGCCGCGTCTTCAGCCTGAAGCCTCAGAAAAGGTGCGGCCGCCTTTTCGAGCCGAGGCCAGAGGTCACGGCCAAAACCCAGAGCGGCAGCCCGTTCCTCGATAGGACGTCTCGTCACACTTCTGTACTTCTCTCCCTCCAGAGAGAAGGCACGATCGACAAGGGTGTTGAACAGCTCCCACGTCAAGAAAAGCTCAGGGGTCTTCTTGCCCTCCAGCAGTATCGTAGGGGCGCTGTCCTTGGGTATTTGCCAGAGCGGGTCAGACTCATCCCTCGGGATCATCTTCCGGAGGGCCTTCTGCTCAGCCGCCTGCTCGGCGGCGCGGGCCTTCATCTCCTCGGGATCAAACCTCTTGGCGAGGCGCTCTTGAATGGCCCACTTCCAGGCAGGTTTTCCGGGCAGCCTTTGCCCTGCCTCCGGCGCTCGCGTTTCAACGCCTCCCGGTTTGGCGGGTTTCTCTGGCTGGAACGCGGACGTACCAAGCCAGAGCACCGGGAGCAGAAAGAACGTGCACAACGGTCTCCGTAAAGCCGAACAGCTCAAATTGCCCTCCCTTCAAGAAGCCCAGAGCATGCCTTGCCAAAAGCGAACCTGTCGGTCTTGTCAGTGGACGACCTCAGAGGGGCTTGGCTCCGCCATCACGAGCCATACAGCACGTTAACCCAGGGCTCCAAAGCCCTGTCAGTAAAGTAGAGTGTACGCAACTACCAAAGCGTGACACGGCCTCCCGACAAAGATTTCCGGCAGGACCGATTTCCAGAGGGGTAGCGAAGACTCACCGCACCCGGGGAAACCGATTTGCGATACCAGATCCCCTTGGAGAATTGTGCCCTCACGCAGAGCTTCATGCGACTCAGGAGGGAAAGGAAGGCGCCGAAGCGAAACTTGACAACCCATGTACCAAGCACACCGGGAGCAATTCGGGCCTTCAATGAACAGGATCAACCACAAATTCCTTGGTTGACGTTCACAATCGGAAAGACTTGGTCACGAAGGAACAATCAAGCCCTAAGTGGACTTTTCGTGACCAGCGAAAGCCGGGAACAAGCCACATCAGCCCGCAATGTCCTTCCGAATACCCGATTAACGGGGGAGGGTCAGGAGTGATTCCGCCTGCCTCTATTTCTCTAAGTCACCATTCACCAGCAGAACGTGACACGTGCCTGCATTCTCGTGCTTCCAGGCCAACAGAAAGCCGGAGACGCGCCGCGGTCGCGTCCCCGGCTTTCCAGCCACTGCCGTCTACTTCCCTCGGTTACTTCCCGTGATAGTCGCCCCTGGGGCCTTCACCTCCTTCCCCCGGGGCCAGCGGCCCGGTCTCCCAGGAATCGAGAACGGCGATCAGCCACTCCCACTCGACGACGTGGGTCTTGAGAGGGTTCTTGGGCATGTTTCGCGTCTCCTGGTTGACTGGCTAGGGCGCCGTCTTGCCGTCCGGAGCCGGCGTTTCGGGCGTCTCGGCCGCCTTGGCCTTGCGCGAGCCCTTGCGGATCGGCGTGACCCCGAACTGCGTCAACTGCTCGCTCTTGGGGCCGAGTTGGGCCAGTACGAGCGCCCGGAGCTTGCGGGCGTTGTCCCGGCCTTCCTCGACGACCACTCCGAGACGCTGGGTCAGCGCTTTCCGGCGGCCTTCGAGGTCCTCCTGCTCGATCTTGAGCTGTCTCGCCTCGGCGAGGTTCCCCTGCAGCAGGGTCAGGATCCCCTCGATTCCGAGGAGCAGGGCGGCGTTCTGGATACAGGCGCCGATCAGGCCCTCCCAGTCGCGGAAAATCTTGGCGAATGCGGTGATCTTGGGCATTTTCATTCTCCTTTCTGGTCGTGAAGCCGTCCGTCAGCCGATCTTCTCGGCGAGATCGAGCACGGCCTCGGTCAGGTTGGTGAAATGGCCGCGGTTGCGGCGCGCGAAGAGAGTGACGAGCACCCGCCCGCCGGTGACGCTCACCGACACCGGCAGGTTGGAAGCCGCCGCCAGGCCGGTCACGTACGCGCTGTAGAGCATCGCGACCTGCGCGGTCGGGAGCTCCTTCGCCCGCGTGATCGCCTTGTCCTCCAGGGTCAGCCGCCACTCCGGCATGGCCCGCAGGCGCTCCTCCAC
>CAXTNS010000241.1:0-5342 GCA_964245465.1 uncultured Thermoanaerobaculia bacterium | reverse complement strand
CCTCCACCCGCTCCGACTTGAGCTTCGCCGCGGCCTCCTTGCCGCCCTTGGCCAGCAGCGCCGCGGCCTCCTCCTCCGGCCGGCGCGGCGGCCGGCGGAGCCCGGTCACCGGCGCGGAAGGCGCGGCAACCACGGGGACAGGATAGACAGCTTCCACAACGTCCTTCGGCATCTCACTCATATACCTTTCTCCTTTCAAACATCCGGGGCCTTCATGGCCGCGGAAGATCAAACTCTTGCTACCCCAGCAGACGGCGGAGCGCATCCAGGAGCCGCCCGGCTTCCCTTTTCTTCTCCGGGCTCAGCCCCACCTCGACCTGCGGCCACGGCTCCCCCGTGATCAGCTCGTCCACCGTCACCCCCAGCTCTCGCGCCAGACCCGGCAAGATCTCGAGCGTCGGCGTGTTCACCCCGCGCTCCCAGTTCCCCACCCTCTGGCGCGACACGCCCAACCGTCCTGCCAGCTCGATCCGCTTCAATCCCTTCTCCCGCCGCAGCCGATGCACCCGCTGGCCGATCTGCGTCTCCAGCGATTCCGGGGAGGGTTTCTCCGCTTCCTCTAGATAGTCTCCTCTCGTCAACTCTTCGTCCATTCCTATCGCCCTCCGTCAATTCCAAGAGAGTGTACGGCACTCTTGTTCAACCTGTCTAGTCCAAATCAACAAAATGGGCCAACTTATTTGTCTTTCACGTCAATTGGTGGTAAATTGCGACTTCTGGCGACGGAGATCCAGCCGGTGGCGCTGGTTTAGGGTATAAAGCAGCGGCATCGCCGTTGAGGATGGAAGAGACTCGGACGCTTGCGGAAGAAACTCTTTCCGCATGCCAAACTGGAGCCCTTTGCTGGACGTTGCGACCGCGGGCGGTGGCGCGCCATGGCGGCGCCCTGGCCAGTTCGCGGCCCTGGAGGAGAGAGATGACTCAGCGCTGCCTTCGAATCACCGTCGCCGCCCTGACCCTGGCCGCGGTCCTAGTGCTCGCAGCCCCCGCCCATGCCGCCGGCCGGAAGGCCCGCACGCCGGGGATCTATTGGATAGAGGATGTCATGCAGTGGGTTGCCCGTGTGTGGGGTGACCCCAGCCCCCAGGGGGGAGCGAAATACGGGGGAGCGATTGACCCCAACGGGAGCCCGGCTCCGACGCCACCGTCAGGGTTTGGCGCCGGGAGTGCTCCCAATGGAGCCTCGTCAGACACAGGCGGCGGGATCGGTCACAAAGGCTGAGCCAGCCCCCGTCACATTCGAAGGGGGTGGCGCCCTTTCCAATGGGTTGGATGCCGCCCCTGACGGGATGCGTCTCCCTTCTTCTTTCTCTTCGTGCGAGAATACCGCCTCCAAGAGGAGACGAGCTTGAGCGAACACCCGAGCCATGACGAGTTGGCGGCTCTCCGTACCGGAGGTCTGGTCCCAGAGCGGGAGCGGGAGGTGCTGTGCCATCTGTTGACGCCCTGCGAGCAGTGCCTTGCCGTAGTGCCGCCGCCTCTGAGCGTGCTCTTCGGCTTTGAACCGTCTCGGCGGGAACCGACAGCAGAAGAGGAAGCGGTCTACGATGCGGCGTTTCGACGCGCCGTACGCACTGCCCTGGAAGAAGAGCGACACCTGCGCCGGGAACGTGCCCAGGCCAGCAAGATCCTCAAGTTACTGAAAAGCGGTTCCCAAGAAGCCGTGGAGAAAATCCTCGCAACTTCAGGCGCCTTGGCCCGAATGACCGCCTTCCTCGACCATAGCTGGCAACTCCGCCATGAGGACCCACAGCAGATGGTCGAGTTCGCCTGGCTGGCGAAGGTGGCGGCTGAGAACCTCGACGCCAAGCGGTACGGACCGAAGAGAGTTCTTGATTTCCAAGCCCGTGCCTATGCCGAGTTGGGTAACGCTTACCGTGTGGCGAATCGGCCATTAGAGGCAGCGGAACCCCTGGGCCGAGCGCGGGAGCTCTTCGAGCGTGGCACAAAGGACAAGGTGCTCGAGATTCGCCTGCTGGAACTTGAGGCATCCTTAGCGGCTGACTGCCGCCAGTTCGGACGTGCTTCGGAAAAACTTTTAAAGGTTTTGAAGTTCTACAGTCGCCACAGCGAATATCACCTAGCTGGCCGAACATTGATCTTAATGGGTGTCTACGCCGGAAACGCTTGCGAATACGAAAGAGCTATCCACCTTCTACAAAGTGGATTAAGGCTGATCGATGGAGATCAAGACCCAAGCCTGGCCTGCGCAGCTGCTCACAATATTGTCTTCTTTCTCGTTGATAGTGACCGATTTGAGGAAGCAAGGAAATTCCGCCTAGTTTATTCACGTCATCTCACCACTCCTCATGGTCGTATCAACGCAATCAAGTTCCGCCTTCTCGACGGACGAATCGATGCTGGTCTTGGACGATATATCCGTGCAGAGGCCATCTTCCGTGAAGTAAAGACAGCTTTTGAGGAAGCTGGCCTACCGATCCTCGCCGGCATCGAAGCGCTCGATCTCGCGGCCGTTCTACTCCGGCAGGGTAAAACGGAAGAGGCAACGGCAACGGGTCTCGAAGCCGCAGACATCTTCATCCGGCATCAGATCCAGCGCGAAGCTCTCCAAGCCATTATCCTGCTACGGGACTCCTTCCAGGAGCACACCGCGACCGTGGAGAAGGTGGAGGAGGTGGCGCGGTTTCTGCGGCGGCTTGAGGTGGACCCGGCGTTGCGGTTTGAGGGGCGGGCGTGGAGCGGGCGCCGGAGGAGTAGAGGCGGTCTCATAAATGACCAGCTCCTGCTCCCTCGCCAGGGATTGAAATCCCTGGCGAGGGGACGGCTTTTATGAGACCGCTTCTAGTCCTCCTTCACAGCAGGAGTGACCGATTCTCCCGTAGGGGCGGCCCCATGTGGCCGCCCTGGGGTGGGGGGCTTGGCCGGAGCGGCTCCGAAGGGGGAGTCCGAATCGGAGATTCCCCCACCCAGGGCGGCCACGCAGGGTGCCTACGGCATCCTGCGGACCGCCCCTACAGAAACCGGTCAGTTCCGCTGTGAAGGACCACTAGGTGCCCGTTCTTGAGGTCCTTGGTGTCCTTGCTGTCCTTAGTTCAGGGCTTCAGACGGTCCGCGAATTTCTTGCGCAGCTTGGAGACCTTGGGCGCAGCCGTGAACAGGATGTACGGCTGCATGGGATGGCGCGCCGCGTAGTCCTGGTGGTACGCCTCGGCGTCGTAGAACGCCTCCAGGGGCACCACCTGGGTGACGATGGGCGCGTCGAAGGCGCCGGCTTCGTTGAGCTGGCGGATGTAGGCCTCGGCCACCCGCTTCTGCTCGTCGTCCGTGTAGAAGATGGCGGAGCGGTATTGGGTGCCCTGGTCCGCGCCCTGGCGGTTGAGTTGGGTGGGGTCGTGAGCTACGGAGAAGAACACCTTGAGCAACTGGCCGTAGCTGATCCGGGAGGGGTCGAAACGCACCTGGACGGCCTCCGCGTGGCCTGTCCGGCCGGAGCAGACGGCGTCATAGTCGGCCGTCTGGGCCGTGCCGCCCGAGTACCCGGAGGTCACCTCCAGGACGCCGTTCAGCTCCTTGAGCACGGCTTCGACGCACCAGAAGCAGCCTCCGGCCAGAATGGCGGTCTGAGGTCCACTTCCGGAAGTGGTATCGATCACCGGATCGGGGAATTCGCCCGGCGCCAGGCGGCGGCCGAGGGGAACGTCACAACTGGGGTCCATCGAGATCTCCTGCGGAAGGCTACGGGCCGCTGGGATGCGACCCGCAGGGTTGTCCATTCTACCTCAGCGGCTGACCACGCCCCGGAGGCCGCCGCCGATCAGGGCGGCGACGTCCGCGAGCACCCGCGGCAACGCAAGGCCACCGGGACAGGCCAGGTAGCGCGGTTCCCAGACGGGATCGAATTTTTCCTTGTACCGGCGCAGTCCCTGGAAGTTGTAGAAGTGCTCGCCGTGCCGGAAGACCAGGGCACCGACCCGGTTCCACAGGGGCGCCAGCGCCCTCTCCTCCAGACCGGAGAGCGGCGCCATGCCCAGATTGAACCAGCGGTAGCCCTGCGCCCTTCCCCATAACATGAGCTCCAGGAACAGAAAATCCATCACTCCGGGCGGCGCGTCGTTCCGGTGGCGCATGAGGTCGATGGACAGCTCTTCGTGGTCGCCTCCAGGCCAAAGGTTGGCAAAGGCCACGATCCGGCCGCTCTGGCGGATCAAGGCCACGGGGCAGCGGCGCAGATAATCCGGATCGAAGCGGCCCAGCGAGAACCGCTTCTCGCGCGTGTTCTTGATCCGCATCCAGTCGTCCGAGATCTCCGCCAGGACGGGAAGGAGAGCCGGGACCTCGGACGCCGGCACCACTTCGAGGCAGGCGCCTTCGTCGTGCAGCCGCCGCCAGGCATGGCGCAGTTTTTTCCGCTGGCGTCCTTCGAGCGAAAAATCGCCGAGAGGGACTCGGGCCTCTTCCCCCAGCTTGACCAGGGAGAGGCCCAGGTCGACGTAGATGTAGAGCCTCTGCGGTGCCACCTGATAGAAGGCGGACCAGCCGCCGTGGCGGTTGGCCATCTCCTGCAAGGCCCAGGCAAGATCAACCTGAAGCCTTTCCGGACCGACCGGATCGCCGAGGGCGACCCAGCTCCGCCGCTCGACTCCGAACATCAGAAAGGCCTCCCCTTTGGGATGGAAGAGCAGCCTCTTGTCTCCCAGCAGAGCGAGCCAGGCATAGGTGGACCGCGAGCGGGCGGCGAGGTCCGCCACCTTGTCCAGATCAGCCGCGGAGGGCTGTTCCGGCTCCGGCGGCGCCGCCTGCAACAGGTGCCGCAGCGACAGGCCCAGGGCGAGCACCAGGGCGCCCACGGAAGCGCGCAGAAAGCGCGGCGCATTGCCCGTGAGCGTGAACTGCCACCAGAGCTCGGCCGAGTAGTCGACGTGCTTGTAGGCGAAGAATCCCAGCCAGACCGAGCTGCCAAGGGCGACGGTAATCGCCGCGATCCAGCCGGGGGTGAAGGGCTCGGCGAGAAGCGAGGCGCGGCGGTGGAAGTGAGCCCGGCAAGGGAGAAAGGCCGCCAGGAGCAGGGTCAGGATCAGAGCCTCTTCCCAATCGAAACCTTTCAGGAGGGAGGCCACCGCGCCGGCCCCCAGGAGGAGCACCGTGAGGTTGTAGGCCGCGTCCAGCCGCCGCTGGAGGCCGATGGCGAGGAAGAGCAGGCCGGTGCCGGCAAGGCTCCCCAGGAAGTGGGAGATTTCGATCACCGTCAGCGGTACCAGTTGATCGAGCCCATGGAGCCGGGTGTGGAGGGAGGGTGTGGCGCCCGACACCAGGAGGACGACGCCCGCCAGGAAGGCGGCGGCGGCGAAAACGGGCGGCACCATGTCGGGTGCCAGCACGCT
>CAXTNS010000240.1:0-9273 GCA_964245465.1 uncultured Thermoanaerobaculia bacterium | reverse complement strand
GAGTAGGGGAGGGGGAGAGACCGTAAGGTTTTCTGGCGCCGGGCATTTTCTTTTGAAGGGGGTGGAAACCTATTGCCGTTTCGCGGTGTCTAACTGGATGGGGGCGGCCGATTTGGATGGTCCACTGGGCACGCGCGTAGAAGGAAGGAGGCGAGATGAGACATCGATCGATGGACAATCCGGTCCCGAGACAGCTCGGGCATGGCACGGTTTACCGGAAGATAGCCGTCGACGTGGTCCGCGAGCGCCTCCACGAGCCCAAGGGGGAGAGCGACCTGCGGAAGGTCTCGGAGCTGCTGGGCAAGAAGCAGCGCCTTCACGACCAGCCCTGGCGCCGTTCCCGCCGCCCCGGAGCGGAGAGCGCCTCCACCATGGAGCTGATCCGCCGCTACGAGGCCCGCCTGAAGGCCCACTGACGCCGGATCCTGTGTCAAGATCACCGGCCATGCAGCCGGTCTCCTTCTCCGTAACTCACGAGCTCGACGGCTGGGACCTCCTCTGGGTCCGCCTGGAAGCTGTCGCTGGAAAAGACGCGGAGCTCGCCGCGTTGCTCCGAGCCGTGAGCGACCGTGCCCGGTCCGCCTTCACTCTGGAAAACCTGTCGTCCGACCCCACGGTGGCCGCCGTACGATCCCTGTTCCGCGCAACGGGCTGCGATCCCACGCGCTACCGGCCGTCCTCCGAGGCCCTGCTCCGGCGGGTGCTCAAGGGGGAGGAGCTGCCGGCGATCCATCCCGTGGTGGATCTGAACAACTGCCTCTCGGTGGCACTGGCGGTGCCGTGCTGCGCGGCGGCGGAGGGGAGCTTCGCCTCGCCCGTGGTGCTGCGGGCGGGCCGGACCGGCGAGAGCTACGAATCCCTGCGCGGGCCGTTCAATCTCGAAGGCAAGCCGCTGCTGGCGGACGGCGAGGGTCCTTTCGGCACGCCGATCACGGACAGCCAGCGGGTCAAGATGAAGGAGGGAGACCGCAGGGCCTGGATGGTGGCCTACCTGCCGCGCGGCGCGGTGTCCGCCGAGGAGGCCCGGAAGGCGCTGGACGATCTCCTGGCCGAGGCCGCCGTGGCAGAGATTGAGGAAGTTGGAGTCTCCAGGTGACCGGAATCACCCACCTCTTCACGGACCTCGGAGGCGTCCTCCTCACCAACGGCTGGGACCGCGGGCTGCGCAAGGTCGTGGCCGCCCATTTCGGGGTCGATCCGGCGGAGATGGACGAGCGCCACCATCTCACGTACGACACCTACGAGGCGGGCAAGATCAGCCTCTCCGAGTACCTGCGGCGGGTGATCTTCTGGGAGCCGCGCGATTTCACGGAGCCGCAGGTGGTGGACTTCATGCTGGAGCAGGCCCGCTGCTTCCCGGAGATGATCGACCTGGTCAAGCGGGTCAAGGAGAAGAACCATCTCAAGGTGGCCGTGGTGAGCAACGAGGGGCGGGAGCTGACGGCGGATCGCATCCAGCGATTCGGCCTCAGGGAATTCGTGGACTTCTTCATCGTGTCGAGCTTCGTCCACCTCCGCAAGCCGGACGAGGAGATCTTCCGCGTCGCTCTGGACGTGGCCCAGGCGCAGCCGGACGCGGTGGTCTATCTGGACGACCGGCACATGTTCACCGAGGTGGCCGGCCGGATGGGCATGCGGGCTCTCTGGCACCAGGGCTACGAAACGACCCGGGCGGCCCTGGCGGAGATGGGCCTGGCCCTTTGAGGAGCGGCGTGGCGAATCCAATCCCTCCGACGGCGTTCGTGATCTTCGGCGGCGGCGGCGACCTCGCCTGGCGCAAGCTGGTGCCGGCCCTCTACAACCTCTGGCTGGACAAGGCGCTGCCGGAGCCGTTCCGGGTCATTGCGCTCGACCTCAAGGAGACCGATCCCGCCGCCTATCTCCAGCACCTGCGGGAAGGGGTGGACCGGTTCAGCCGGAGCGGCAAGGCGAAGGAGGAGGACTGGCAGAAGTTCGCGGGCAACGTCTCCTATCTGCGGGCCGACTTCTCCGACGCCGCGGCCTTCGCCCGCCTGCGGGAGGAGCTGGACCGGCTGGACGGGGAGTGGAAGAAGCCGGCCACCCGGGTCTTCTATCTCGCTACGCCGCCCCAGGTGGCGCAGCTCGTGGCCCAGCAGCTCCACGGCGCCGGTGTGGCGGAGGATGCCGGGCGCGCCCGCATCGTGGTCGAGAAGCCGTTCGGGCACGACCTGGAGAGCGCCCGCGAGCTCAACACCTTCTTCCGCGGCCTGTTCAAGGAGTCCCAGACCTACCGGATCGACCACTATCTCGGCCAGGAGCCGGTGCAGAACATCCTGGCCTTCCGCTTCGCCAACTCGGTGCACGAGCCGCTGTGGAACCGCCGCTACATCGACTCGGTGCAGATCACCGTGGCCGAGTCGGAGGGAGTGGGCACCCGCGGTGGCTACTACGAGCAGGCCGGAGCTCTGCGGGACATGGTACAGAACCACCTGATGCAGGTGCTCTGCCTGGTGGCCATGGAGCCGCCGGTGACGTTCGAGGCCGACGAGCTGCGCAACAAGAAGATGGACGTGCTGAAGGCCATCCGCCGCCTGAAGCCCGAGGAGGTCCACCAGTACGTGGAGCGGGGCCAGTACGGGCCGGGGCTGGTGGAGGGCGAGAAGGTGCCGGAATACCGGAGCGAGCCGGGGGTCGATCCCGATTCCACCACGGAGACGTTCGTGGCGCTCAAGCTGTTCGTGGACAACTGGCGCTGGCAGGACGTGCCGTTCTATCTGCGGACGGGCAAGCGCCTGCCGGTGCGGGCCTCGGAGGTGTGCATCCAGTTCCGGCCGGTGCCGCACCAGGCGTTCCCGGCGTCGGCGCTGGGCGAGATGGAGCCCAACCGGCTGCTGCTGCGCATCCAGCCGCAGGAGGGGATCGTGATGCGCTTCCAGGCCAAGCGGCCAGGGTCGAACATGCGCCTGGCCCGCGTGGAGACGCGGTTCAGCTACGCGGACGCCTTCCAAACGCCCGAGCCGGAGGCGTACGAGACGCTGCTTCAGGACGTGATCGAGGGCGACCCCACCCAGTTCATGCGCCGCGACCAGATCGAGGAGGCGTGGGAGATCGTCATGCCCATCCTGGAATACTGGCGGGAGCAGGGGCCTTCCGATCTGCCCACCTATGCCGCCGGTACCTGGGGACCGGAGGCGGCGCACTTCCTCACGGCCCGTGACGGGAGGGTGTGGGTGGAGCCGTAGACCCTCACCCTACCCTCTCCCGACTCCTCCCTCTCCCCACACCGGGGAGGGAGGTGAGGGGCCTACCGGCCCACCGCGGCCATCATCGCCTCCGGATAGCGCGTTCCGGCGGCGGCTCCCTTGGGGGCGACTTCGTCGATCCGCCGCAGGTCCTCCGGCGTCAGCTCGACGTTCACGGCTCCCACGTTCTCCTCCAGGTACTTCCGCCGCTTGGTGCCGGGGATGGGCCCGACGTCGTCCCCCTGGGCCAGCACCCAGGCGAGGGCGAGCTGCGCCGGGGTGCATTTCTTGGCGGCCGCGATCTCCTCGATGCGCTTCACCAGGTCCAGGTTCCTCTGGAAGTTTTCGCCCTGGAAGCGGGGGGAGTGCCGGCGGTAGTCGTCCGGCGCCAGGTCCTCGAAGGTCTTGAACTGCCCCGTCAGGAATCCTCTCCCCAGGGGGCTGTAGGCCACAAAGCTGATGCCCAACTCGCGGCAGGCGTCCAGGATGCCGTCCTCGGGATCGCGGCTCCACAGCGAGTACTCGGTCTGGAGGGCCGTGATGGGATAGACGGTCATGGCCCGGCGCAGGGTCTCGACCCCGGCCTCGGAGAGGCCGAGGAAGCGGACTTTCCCCTCCTCGACGAGCCGGGCCATGGCGCCCACGGTCTCCTCGATGGGCGTGTCCGGGTCCACCCGGTGGAGGTAATAGAGATCGATGGTCTCGATGCCCAGGCGGCGCAGGCTCCCTTCACAGGAGGAGCGGACGTAGTCCGGACGGCCGCTGACTCCTCGGACCTGGGGATTGGAGGGATCGCGGACGATGCCGAACTTGGTGGCGATCACCACCCGGTCCCGCCGCCCGCGATCACCCTGGAGGAAGCGGCCGATCAGCTCCTCGTTGGTGTAGGGGCCGTACATGTCGGCCGTGTCGAAGAACGTGATGCCCAGCTCCAGGGCCCGCTCCAGCGTGGCCATCGACTCCTGGTCGTCCCGTCCGGCGTAGAACTCGGACATCCCCATGCAGCCCAGGCCCATCGCGGAGACGGTGGGCCCGTTTTTTCCCATCCGGCGTGTCTTCATGGCGCGACCTCCTTCTTTTCTGCCTTTTTCTCCTTCTTCGGGGGCTCCTGCGGCAGGGGCTTCCTGGGCAGGGGCTCCGGCCGCATGGCGGCATCGTAAAGGAACGCGGCCATGATCACCGAGGCCTGCATCATGTCGTCCCGGCGGAGGTGGTCGTAGGTGTCGAGATTGGTGTGGTGGGTGCGGGTAAAATAGTCCATCTCGTCCTGGATGAACTGGAAGCCGGGCAGCCCTACCCGGTCGAAGGGGACGTGGTCCGTGCCGTCCGTGCCGTTCAGGGTCACGGTGCCGGCGCCCAGATCAGTGAAGGGAGCGAGCCAGGCTTCGAAGATCGGCCGGACGGCGGCGTTCTCCTCCATGTAGATTCCCCGGATCTTGCCGGTGCCGTTGTCGAGGTTGAAGTAGGCCGCGACCTTGGCGTGCTCGGGCTTCAGCTTGAGGGGCCAGGTGTCCGTCCGGAACCGCTCCGGCAGGTCCTTCTGGTCCGGGTCGGTGTTCTCCGGGCGGGTGGCGAAGTGCTGTTTGACGTAGGCAATGGAGCCGAACAGGCCCTGCTCCTCGCCCGTCCAGAGGACGAAGCGGAGGGTCCGCCGGGGTTTGACGCCGAGGGCCTTGAGGATGCGGGCCGCCTCCATCACCACGGCGCTGCCGGCTGCGTGGTCGGCGGCGCCGGTGCCCGCGTGCCAGGAGTCGAGGTGGGCGCCGGCGATCACGAGCTCGTCCTTCTTGTCCGTGCCCGGGATCTCGGCTACGGTGTTGTAGGCCTTCAGGTCGCTGTCGTGGAAGCGGGCCGCCACGTCGATCTCCAGCTCCACGGGCTTGCCATCCTCCAGCAGGCGGAGGATCTGGTTGTAGTGTTCGGCGGCCATCACCAGGCTCGGCACGCCCACGCTTTCCCCGGGTTCCCAGGAGCCGCCTCCCGTCACCCCTACGATGCCGTTGCCCCGGGAGCTCACGTCGACGACCGCCAGGGCCTTCTCCTTCTCCAGGAGCTCGTTGACCGCCTTGCGCAGGCGCCAGCGCTCGATGGCTCCCTTGCGCCAGTCGCGTTCCTCCCCGGGGATCTCGAAGTCCCCCAGCTTGTCGAGATCCTCCCGGGAGTAGCGCTGGAGCTGCGGGTCCTTCGGGTCCTCCGGGTCCTTGAAGTCCCTGGGATCGTCGACGAAGAGGACCTTGCCCGCGACCTTGCCCTTCAATTTTTCCAGGTCCTTCTCGGACTCGATCTTGGCCTTCATGACCTCGCCCCGGACCGGGCCGGAGGTCGCCGGGGTCCAGGCTCTGGGCAGGGCGAGCAGAGGGGCCTCACGGGGCGAGACCAGCCTTACCTCACAGGCGGAGAACGACCAGCCGCGGCCGAAGGGGTAGCCTTCGAGATGAGCGTTCGAAAGGCCCCAGCTCTCGAACCGCTGCCGGGTCCAGTCGTTCGCCTCCTTGAGCTGGGGCGAGCCCGTGAGGCGCGGGCCGATGACGTCCGTCAGGTGGAACAGCGTGTCCATGACCTGCGAGCGGCGGAAGCCCTCGTCCCGGATGCGGGTCATCATCGAGAGGTCCACCGGCTCCTCGGCTCGCAGCGGAGAAGTCAGGACGAGCAGGATCAGGACCGGGAGGAGCGTACGGCGCATGTCAGCATCTCCTGTCATGGAAATGGATATCAGATGGCGGCGGCAGTCTAACTCCAGAGCTCCGGGCCTGCTAGGATTTTTCCCGATCCGATCGAGGTTTTCAGATCCGGCCCTTCCGGCTGTCCTGCGAGGTATGGAATGACTCGACGCGCTTCCGTTCTGACCGTTTTCATCCTGGCCGCCCTGCTGGCCGCACCCTTCGCCTCCCGCGCCGCGGAGGCTCCCCGTCCGCTGAAGGTGGACGACATCTTCTCGATCAAGGCCGTGGCTGATCCCCAGATCAGCCCGGACGGCCGCTGGGTGGCCTACACCGTGCGGTGGCTCGATGCCAAGGAGGACACCGCCGACACCGACGTCTACATGGTCCCCTTCGCGGGCGGCCCGGCCGTGCAGCTCACGGCCAGCCCGAAGGCGGAGAACCAGCCGCGCTTCAGCCCGGACGGGCGGTACCTGGCCTTCCTCTCCGGCCGCGAGGGCAAGAAGGCCCAGGTCTGGCTCCTGGACCGCCGGGGCGGCGAGGCCGTCAAGCTGACCGACTACAAGGCCGACGTCTCGGACCTCGCCTGGTCGCCGGACGGCAAGCGCCTGGCGCTCGTGGTGGGGGACGTGGATCCGGACGAGGAGGACGAGGAGAAGGCGGAGGGCGACAAGGAAGGGCCGCCCAAGACGCCGAAGCCCATCGTCATCCACCGCCTCCAGTTCAAGCGCGACGGCGAGGGCTACTTGCGGGAGCTGCGCCAGCACATCCACGTCTTCGACGTCGAGTCCAGGAAGAGCGTTCAGATCACCTCCGGCCCCTACGACGACGCCGAGCCGGTCTGGTCGCCCGACGGGCGGTTCCTCGCCTTCACCGGCAACCGCACCCAGGAGCCGGACGCCAACGACAACAGCGACGTCTTCGTCGTCGAGGCCAAGGCGGGCCAGAAGCCCCGGGCCGTCACCACCTCGCCCGGCACGGACCACAACCCTGCCTTCAGCCCGGACGGCAAATGGATCGCCTATCTGGCCGGAGGCGATCCCAAGGACTTCTGGTACGCCCCGAACCACGTGGCCATGGTGCCCACCGTGGGCGGCGATCCCCGGCCCCTGACCCGGGATCTCGACCGCAACGTGGAGAGCCCGCGCTTCTCGCCCGACGGCCGGTCCATCTACTTCATCCTGGAAGATGGCGGCAACGAGCTCCTCGCCCGCGTCTCCGCTGGGGGAGGATCGATCGAGAGGGTGGTTGCGGGCGAGCGGTCGGTCCAGGGCTATGTACTCGGTCCCAAGGGCGAGACGGTGATCCTGGAGAGCACGCCCTGGCGTCCCTCCGAGGTCTCAGTATCCGAAGGCGGGACCCTTCGCCATCTCACCACGACCAACGACGGATTCCTCCAGGGAATCCGCCTCGGCGAGGTCCGGCGCATCCAGGCCACCAGCCCGGACGGCACCAGGGTCGACGCCTTCCTGACTCTGCCGCCGAATGCACCCAAAGGGAAACCCCTGCCCACGATCCTGCGCATCCACGGCGGCCCCACGGCGCAGTACAACACCGCGTTCAACCAGGAGTGGCAGATCCTGGCCGCTCAAGGCTACGCCGTGGTGGGGGCGAACCCTCGGGGCTCGACCGGCTACGGCCGCGACTTCAGCCGCGCCATCTGGGCCGACTGGGGCAACAAGGACTACGACGACGTGATGGCCGCCGTGGACCAGGCGATCGCGATGGGGATCGCCGATCCCGACCGTCTGGGCGTGGGGGGCTGGAGCTACGGCGGCATCCTGACGGACCACGTCATCGTGAAGACAGGCCGCTTCAAGGCCGCCACCTCGGGTGCGAGCGAGGTCAACTACCTCGCCAACTACGGCACCGACCACTACCAGAAGGAGTGGGAGGCCGAGTTGGGGCTGCCTTGGGAGAACACTCAGGGATGGATGAGGATCTCGCCCTTCTTTCAGGTCGCGAAGGTCACCACGCCGACCCTGATCCTCTGCGGCCAGGAGGACGTCAACGTGCCGCTCCTCAACTCGGAGCAGCTCTACCAGGCCCTGCGCCGTCTGGGCAAGGAGACCGAGTTGGTCATCTACCCCGGCCAGAACCACGGCATCAACAAGCCGAGCTACGTCAAGGACCGCTTCGAGCGGTACATCGCCTGGTATGACAAGTACGTGAAGGGGGAGGGGCCGAAGAGGACGGCGGAGGCCAAAGCGCCGTAGACTGTCCTACGATGTACAACCAGTTCTACGGCTTCCGAGAGCCGCCGTTCAACATCACGCCCGACCCGCGGTTCCTGTTCTTCAGCGACCGCCACCGGGAGGCGTACAACCACGTCCTGTTCGGCATCCGGGAGCGCAAGGGGTTCATCCAGATCACGGGCGAGGTCGGCGCGGGCAAGACCACCCTCTGCCGGGCTCTGCTCGAAGAGCTGGGTCCGGACTACGTCACGGCCCTGATCCTCAACCCTTGTCTCAATCCCACGCAGCTCCTGCGGACCATCCTGACCGAATTCGGGATGCAGCCTGGCAAGGCCGACCGGGTGGCCTGCCTGGAGATGCTCAACCGCTTCCTCCTGGAACAGCTCGAAGCGGGACGGGACGTGGTGCTGCTGATCGACGAGGCCCAGGACCTGGACGCCGACCTCCTGGAACAGGTGCGGCTCCTCTCGAACCTGGAGACCGACCAGCGCAAGCTCCTCCAGATCGTGCTCCTCGGCCAGCCGGAGCTGCGCGAGAAGCTCAACGACCGCAGCCTGCGCCAGCTCCGCCAGCGGATCACCGTGCGCTACCACCTGACGCCCCTGTCGCGGCTGGAGATGGCGCGCTACATCCAGCACCGCCTCCAGGTGGTGGGTGCCAACGGCCGGCCCGCGTTCACGCCGTGGGCGATCCGGTCGATCTACCGTTACTCCAAAGGGATTCCGCGCCTCGTCAACGCCGTCTGTGACAAGGCGCTGCTGGCAGGTTTCGTGGACAGCACGGACCTCCTGACCTGGCGCCAGATCCGCCGGGCGATCCGGGAGCTGGAAGGGGATTTCACATGAGCCTGATCAGCGAGGCCTTGAAGAAGGCGCGGCAGGAAGCCGCGCGCCAGGATTCCCTGCGCCAGGGAGTGCCCTACGCCGTGGGCGCGGTGGACCCGCCGCAACGGCGTAATCCCCTGATGCCGCTCTTGGCCGGTCTCGGAGCCGGCTGTCTCCTGGCGGGCCTCCTCTTCGGCGGGGCCTGGATCGCGGGGGTGGGACCGTTCGACAAGCCCACGCGAGAGAGGGAAATCCAGGCTCAGGTCGCGCAGGTCCCCGCGGCGCCCGTCGAGCCCACCGTGGCGGTCCAGGAGGCCACGCCGGCACCGTCTCCGGTCCTGACCGAGATCGCTCCTCCCGCTCCGACTCCGCCGCCCGCGACCCCCACGCC
>CAXTNS010000239.1:8866-9277 GCA_964245465.1 uncultured Thermoanaerobaculia bacterium | reverse complement strand
TTCATGGTCAACGCGACGACCGGAAGTGCGCTCGGCGCCCTGCTGCTCCTGCTGGCCGCCGCCCATCCCTTCTTCCCGAAGCAGCTCGGCTGGAAGGAGGACCTGGCCAAGCTGACCCTGCTCAACCGCCAGATCTTCCTCGTGCACGTGAGCTTCATCGTGCTGATCCTGGTCCTTTTCGGCTCGCTCACCCTCTTCTTCGCCGCCGACCTGATCGCGCCCTCGCGGCTCGCGACGGCGGTCCTGGCCGGGCTCACCCTGTTCTGGGGCCTCCGCTTCCTTACGCAGCAGCTCGTCTACGACCGCAGCCACTGGCGCGGCCACCGCCGCAACACGGTGATCCACATCCTGGCCAGCCTGCTGTGGACGTATCTGACGGCCGTCTTCGGGTGGGGATGGTGGCGTCAGATA